>NZ_JBFUID010000003.1:0-184652 GCF_056402055.1 Pseudomonas sp. P4_C4
GCCTCATTTGCTGTCAAGTGATTATTTTCAGAAGTTTTCCAAGTTTCCTTTTCAACTTCAACCACTTGCGCTTCAGATCTCTCTTCAGCGGGAGGCGAATTCTACAGCGTTACACGCTGCTGTCAACACCTCTTTTTCAACTCCCTTTTGGCTTCGATGACCTGAAGCAACCTGCTGCCGAAAACTGCATAACTCATTGTTTACCAAAGAGTTTTTCGTTTCGACTGCGCCGGAAGTGGGGCGAATTATAGAGATCTGAAATCTGCCGTCAAGCACTGATTCAGGTTTTCTATCAATAACCTGCAGAATGCAGCAAAACGCCCCAAAGGGAGCCTATACAAAGGAGCCGAAACACTCCTCTATATAGAAGAAACCAATCAGAGAACGCCCGAATCCTTGAATGCGGACACCGCCCCGGCATCCAGGCCCAACACCCGCTGCAAAACTTCCAGCGTGTGCTCACCCAGCAGAGGAGGTGCAAAACGGTACTCCACCGGCGTTTCCGACAGTCGAATCGGACTCGCCACCTGAGGCACCATCCCGGCCAGCGCATGAGGCAGCTCGATAGCCAACCCACGCGCCTTGACCTGAGGATCGGCAAACATCTGCGCCACGTCATTGATAGGCCCGCATGGCACGCCAGCCTGCTCCAACTGCGCCACCCATTCAGCAGTCGTCTTGAACACCGTCGCCTGGCGGATCAGCGGAATCAGTACTGCCCTGTTTGCCACCCGCAGCTTGTTGGTAGCAAAACGCGGATCGTCCGCCCACTGCGGCTGCCCGGCCACTTCCGCGAACTTGCGGAACTGTCCATCGTTACCGACGGTAAGGATGAAATCGCCATCCGCCGTAGGAAAATCCTGATAGGGCACGATGTTCGGATGAGCATTGCCCAAGCGTTTAGGCGCATTGCCTGTCGTCAGGTAGTTCATCGCCTGGTTGGCCAGACAAGCCACCTGTACGTCCAGTAGTGCCATATCGATATGCTGACCACCGCCGTCGTGATCCCGATGCGCAAGCGCTGCCAGGATCGCGACAGTCGAATACAGCCCGGTCAGGATGTCCGTCAGCGCCACGCCAACCTTCACCGGCCCCGCGCCTTCTTCGCCTTCAGGTCGCCCCGTCAGGCTCATGAGACCGCCCAGCCCCTGGATCATGAAGTCATAACCCGCTCGCCTGGCGTAAGGACCGGTCTGGCCGAACCCGGTGATCGAGCAATAGATCAGATCCGGATTGATCGCCTTCAGCGACTCATAGTCCAGGCCATAAGCCGCCAGACCGCCGACCTTGAAGTTCTCGATCAGGATGTCCGACTTGGCCGCCAGCTCTCGCACCAGCTTCTGCCCTTCAGGGCGTGTGAAGTCGATAGTGACCGATTGCTTGTTGCGATTGGCCGACAAGTAATAGGCGGCCTCACTGGTGTTCTCGCCATAAGCGTCTTTAAGGAACGGTGGCCCCCAGGCGCGCGTGTCATCGCCGTTACCCGGACGCTCGACCTTGATCACTTCGGCGCCAAGGTCGGCCAGGATCTGCCCGGCCCAAGGCCCGGCCAGCACCCGCGATAAATCCAGTACCCGTAGATGCGATAGCGCGCCCATGGACGTTCTCCTTAATAGAACGCCTGGAGGCCGGTTTGCGCACGACCGAGGATCAGTGCATGGACGTCGTGAGTACCTTCATAGGTGTTCACCACTTCCAGGTTGACCAGGTGACGCGCAACACCGAATTCATCGGAGATGCCGTTGCCGCCCAACATATCGCGAGCCATGCGCGCGATGTCCAGGGACTTGCCGCAAGAGTTGCGCTTCATCATCGAGGTAATTTCGACTGCAGCAGTCCCTTCGTCCTTCATACGACCCAGACGCAGGCAGCCTTGCAGCGCCATGGTGATTTCAGTCTGCATGTCGGCCAGCTTCTTCTGGATCAACTGAGTGGCGGCCAGCGGGCGACCGAACTGTTGACGATCCAGGGTGTACTGGCGAGCGGTGTGCCAGCAGAACTCGGCTGCACCCAGCGCACCCCACGAGATGCCGTAACGTGCCGAGTTGAGGCAAGTGAAAGGACCTTTCAGGCCACGGACATCCGGGAAAATGTTCTCTTCCGGCACAAACACGTTATCCATCACGATTTCGCCGGTGATCGATGCCCGCAGGCCCACCTTGCCGTGAATCGCCGGAGCGCTCAGGCCTTTCCAGCCTTTCTCCAGAACGAAGCCGCGAATATCACCGGCATCGTCCTTGGCCCAGACCACGAACACATCGGCGATCGGGCTGTTGGTGATCCACATCTTGCTGCCGGTGAGGCTGTAGCCGCCTTCGACTTTGCGCGCACGACTGATCATCGCACCCGGGTCGGAGCCGTGGTTAGGCTCGGTCAGGCCGAAGCAACCGATCCACTCGCCCGACGCCAGTTTCGGCAGGTACTTCTGCTTCTGCGCTTCGGTACCGAATTCATTGATTGGCACCATCACCAGCGAGGACTGCACGCTCATCATAGAGCGATAGCCGGAGTCGATACGCTCGACTTCACGGGCGATCAGGCCATAGCTGACATAGTTCAGGCCGCTGCCACCGTACTGCTCGGGGATGGTTGCGCCCAACAGACCGATCTCGCCCATTTCGCGGAAGATCGCCGGGTCGGTCTTCTCATGGCGGAAAGCTTCAAGAATGCGCGGCGCAAGGCTCTGCTGAGCGAACTGCGCAGCCGTGTCGCGAATCATGCGTTCTTCTTCAGTGAGCTGTTGATCCAGCAGCAGGGGATCGATCCAGTTGAAGCTAGCTTTACCGCCCATGAGTGTGTCCTCTCGAATCGGGTCAAATAACGTGGACTGATCCTAGGCCCGGATCGGCGCCACGGCAAACGAGGATTTTGCATACTGTTGTGCTAATTTCTCACTCCGAAACGTCGCGAAATAGCTTTTATGCGATGTATTAGTGAGGTTGACGTACATGCGCAGAAAGATACCCAGCACCACCGCCCTGATCAGCTTCGAGGCCGCGGCACGCCACGAGAGCTTCACCAAGGCCGCCCAGGAACTTTCGCTGACCCAAGGGGCAATTTGCCGACAGATCGCCAGCCTTGAAGAGTTCCTCAGCGTGGAACTGTTCCGACGCTCGCGGCGCGGGGTCAAGCTGACGGAAGCTGGTCTCTCCTACAGCCGTCGAGTGGCCACTCAACTCGATGCGGTTGAGCGCGACACCTTGTCCGTGATGGGCCAGCAGGGCACCAACGTGATCGAGTTGGCCGTAGTGCCAACCTTCGGCACCCAATGGTTGCTGCCGCGACTCAAGGACTTTCAGCAAAAACACCCGGAAGTAACGGTCAACCTGACCAACCGCACGCGCCCGTTCCTGTTCGCCGACACTGATTTTGATGCCGCCATCTACTTCGGTGACGCGGATTGGTCGGGTACAGAATCCCACAGGCTGATGGGTGAAAATCCGATGCCCGTTTGCAGCCCCAACCTGCTCGGAAACAAAACCAGTCTGACGCCCGGCGAAATCGCCGACTTGCCTCTCCTGCAACAAACCACCCGCCCCTATGCCTGGCGCCAATGGTTCGATTCCCAACACCTGAATGTCCCGCGAGACATGACAGGCCCACGCTATGAGCTATTCTCCATGCTCGCCCAAGCGGCCATGCACGACATGGGCATTGCCCTGATTCCGCCGTTTTTGATTCAAAGGGAGCTGAAGGAGAAACGCTTGGTGATCGCCAACCCGCAAGCATTGTCCAGCATCAAGGCTTACTACCTGATGATTCCTGAGCGAAAGGTCGAATCCGCGTCTTTGAGGGCATTTCGTGACTGGCTGGTAAATCAGGCGCACAGCTACAGCCTAGAAGGATAAAGGCCCCGTAGCGTTATTTGACCCCGTAGTCAGCAAATATACAGCCCTACAGATATACGTATTTGTCGCATACAAGCAAACTGTATCGAGAAGTCGTACAAACGTTCCACAAGCGCCTGACCACGCGGCTTTGCGCCACTATTTCGAAGCGATGCCGCATCATTCATACGGCCGATGTGTAAATTCTTCAATTTCGGCCAGAATCCTTACAAGGCACGGCCTGCAAGGGATTGACCCGGTTGGTTGCGACATTCGGTCACGGGGTGACTTGTAGTTAATTTTCCGTCACCCGTCATAATCCCTTGAAGGGCACAAAGTTCGCCTGCAAAATGCCGCGCCCCGCCCTGATTTGGCGGGATCGTGCTGATCGGCCGCCCCAGCCGCACCATCCGTAGTGCATGGGTTTACTCAATAAGATCACGCAGGAGATTTGACGTGCACATTGGTGTTCCTCTCGAAACCCAGACCGGTGAAACACGGGTTGCTGCAACCCCGGAAACCATCAARAAGCTGATCAGCCAGGGTCATAAGGTCACTGTACAAAGCGGCGCCGGCGTYAATGCCAGCGTAGTCGACAGTGCCTATGAAGCGGCAGGCGCAACCATTGGCAGCGCCAATGACGCGTTTGGTGCAGAGCTGATTTTGAAGGTGGTCGCGCCCAGCGACAGCGAGCTGGCGCTGATTAAAAGCGGCACCGTYGTGGTGGGGATGCTCAACCCGTTCAGCAACGAAACCATCGCCAAGATGGCTGAGTGCGGKATTACCGCCTTCGCCCTGGAGGCCGCGCCGCGTACCTCCCGCGCACAGAGCCTGGATGTGCTGTCCTCGCAAGCCAACATCGCCGGCTATAAGGCGGTGTTGCTGGCCGCTCATCATTATCCGCGGTTCATGCCAATGCTGATGACCGCTGCGGGCACTGTGAAAGCAGCGCGCGTGCTGATTCTCGGCGCTGGTGTAGCGGGTTTGCAGGCCATCGCTACCGCGAAACGCCTGGGTGCGGTGATCGAAGCGTCTGACGTGCGTCCTGCGGTGAAAGAGCAGATCGAATCCCTCGGCGCCAAGTTCGTCGACGTGCCTTACGAGACCGATGAAGAGCGTGAATGCGCCGTCGGTGTCGGCGGCTACGCCCGCCCGATGCCGGCCAGCTGGATGCAGCGCCAGGCCGCGGCCGTACACGAACGCGCCAAGCAGGCTGACATCGTCATCACCACCGCGCTGATTCCCGGCCGCAAGGCACCGACACTGCTAAGCGCGGAAACTGTGGCACAGATGAAACCGGGCTCGGTGGTCATCGACCTCGCGGCCGCCCAGGGCGGTAACTGCCCGCTGACYGTGGCCGATCAGGTGGTCGTCGAAAATGGCGTGACCATCGTTGGCCCAACCAACCTGGCCAGCGCCGTGGCGGCCGATGCTTCGGCGCTGTACGCMCGCAACCTGCTGGACTTCATGAAACTGTTGTTCGATAAAGAAGGACAACTGGTGATCAACCTTGAAGACGATATCGTCGCCGCGTGCCTGATGTGCCGCGACGGCCAGATCGTGCGCAAGAACGGCTGAGGATAAAAACAATGGAAGACATGCTGATCTCTCACGGTATCTACAACCTGATCATCTTCGTGCTGGCGATCTATGTCGGCTACCACGTGGTCTGGAACGTCACACCGGCACTGCACACGCCGCTGATGGCGGTGACCAACGCCATCTCGGCCATCGTGATCGTCGGCGCCATGCTCGCCGCCGCCCTCACCGTGACCCCGCTGGGCAAGACCATGGGCACCCTGGCCGTGGCCCTGGCCGCGGTCAACGTGTTTGGTGGCTTCCTGGTGACCCGGCGCATGCTGGAAATGTTCAAGAARAAAGCGGCCAAAGCTCCGGCTGCCAAGGCCGCCGCAGTCAAGGCTGAGGTGCAGCAAGCATGAGCATGAACCTGGTTACGTCCCTGTATTTGATTGCCTCGGTCTGCTTCATCCAGGCACTCAAGGGCCTCTCGCACCCCACCACATCGCGGCGTGGCAACCTGTTCGGCATGCTCGGCATGGGCCTGGCGATCCTCACCACAGTCGGCCTGATCTACAAGCTCGGCGCCGAGCTCGCGCATGACGGTATCGTCTACGTGATCGTCGGCCTGCTGATCGGCGGCACGGCCGGTTCGATCATGGCCAAACGCGTCGAAATGACCAAGATGCCCGAACTGGTCGCCTTCATGCACAGCATGATCGGCCTGGCGGCGGTGTTCATCGCCGTGGCCGCCGTGGTCGAGCCGCAGTCGCTGGGTATCGTTGCGCAACTGGGTGACGCGATCCCGGCCGGTAACCGCCTGGAACTGTTCCTCGGTGCCGCCATCGGTGCAATCACCTTCTCCGGTTCGGTCATTGCCTTCGGCAAGCTGGCCGGCAAGTACAAGTTCCGCCTGTTCCAGGGTGCACCGGTACAGTTCAGCGGCCAGCACAAGCTGAACCTGCTGCTGGGCCTGACCACACTGGCCCTGGGCGTGACCTTCATGCTCACCGGCGACTACACCGCCTTCGCCGTGATGCTGGCGCTGGCCTTCGTGCTCGGCGTGCTGATCATCATCCCGATCGGCGGCGCGGACATGCCCGTGGTCGTGTCGATGCTCAACAGCTACTCCGGCTGGGCAGCGGCGGGCATCGGCTTCTCGCTGAACAACTCGATGCTGATCATCGCCGGTTCGCTGGTAGGCTCGAGCGGTGCGATCCTCTCGTACATCATGTGCAAGGCGATGAACCGCTCCTTCTTTAACGTGCTGCTCGGCGGTTTCGGCAATACGACGGAGGCGGCCGGCCCGGCGGGTTCGAAAGAAGCCCGTCCGGTGAAATCCGGYTCGGCYGACGACGCGACCTTCCTGCTGACCAACGCCGACACCGTGATCATCGTGCCGGGCTACGGCCTGGCGGTYGCGCGGGCRCAGCATGCGCTGAAGGAACTGACCGAGAAGCTGACCCATCGCGGCGTGACCGTGAAGTACGCGATCCACCCGGTGGCCGGTCGTATGCCCGGGCACATGAACGTGTTGCTGGCCGAGGCCGAAGTGCCTTACGACCAGGTGTTCGAGATGGACGACATCAACTCCGAGTTCGGCCAGGCCGACGTGGTGCTGGTGCTSGGYGCCAACGACGTGGTCAACCCGGCGGCGAAGAACGATCCGAAATCGCCGATTGCCGGCATGCCGATCCTCGAGGCGTTCAAGGCCAAGACCATCATCGTCAACAAGCGCTCGATGGCCAGCGGCTACGCCGGTCTGGACAACGAACTGTTCTACCTGGATAAAACCATGATGGTGTTCGGCGACGCGAAAAAGGTCATCGAAGACATGGTCAAAGCCGTCGACTAACCTTCTACGGCACACAGAACGCCCCGACTCGTCGGGGCGTTTTTGTTTGCGCAAATCGTCGGACAAACTATTCTTTTGTTACCGATCCGGTAACGGTGTTTTGCTTGAAAGGCCCGGAATAGACGCCTCGATTGCGACCTTGGTAGCGGGACAGAAGCTGGCGCAATTCACTAGACTGCACGTCCTGCTACCTGTTGCCCGAGATAACAATCCATGTACCGTGACCGTATTCGCCTGCCTTCGTTGTTGGACAAAGTGATGAGCGCTGCCGACGCTGCCGCTCTGATTGAGGACGGCATGACCGTCGGCATGAGTGGCTTTACTCGCGCCGGCGAAGCCAAGGCCGTCCCCCAGGCGCTGGCCGAGCGCGCCAAGGTCACGCCGCTGAAGATCAGCCTGATGACCGGCGCGAGCCTGGGCAACGACCTCGACAAGCAGTTGACCGAAGCTGGCGTGCTATCGCGACGCATGCCGTTTCAGGTCGACAGCACCCTGCGTAAGGCGATCAATGCCGGCGAAGTCATGTTCATCGACCAGCACTTGTCGGAAACCGTGGAGCAATTGCGCAACCAGCAATTGAAACTGCCGGACATTGCCGTGATTGAAGCCGTGGCGATCACCGAGCAAGGGCATATCGTGCCAACCACCTCGGTCGGCAACTCGGCCAGCTTCGCGATTTTCGCCAAGCACGTGATTGTCGAGATCAACATGGCACACAACCCCAACCTCGAAGGCCTGCACGACATCTATATCCCGACCTATCGTCCGACCCGCACCCCGATTCCATTGGTCAAAGTCGACGACCGCATCGGCAGCACTGCCATCCCGATTCCAGCGGAAAAAATCGTTGCCATCGTGGTCACCAACCAGGCTGACTCGCCCTCCACTGTGCTGGCGCCGGACGCCGAGACCCAAGCCATTGCCGACCACCTGATCGACTTCTTCAAACAGGAAGTGGCAGCCGGACGCATGACCAACAAGCTCGGCCCGCTACAGGCCGGTATCGGCACCATCGCCAACTCGGTGATGTGTGGCCTGATCGACTCGCCGTTCGAAGACCTGACGATGTATTCCGAGGTGCTGCAGGATTCGACCTTCGACCTGATCGATGCGGGCAAGCTGAGTTTTGCTTCGGGCAGTTCGATCACCCTGTCGAGCCGGCGCAATGCCGACGTGTTCGGCAATCTGGAGCGCTACAAGGACAAACTGGTCCTGCGTCCGCAGGAGATCTCCAACCACCCTGAAGTCGTGCGCCGTCTCGGCATCATCGGCATCAACACCGCCCTGGAGTTCGACATATATGGCAACGTCAACTCCACCCATGTCTGCGGTACACGGATGATGAACGGCATCGGTGGCTCGGGCGACTTCGCGCGCAACGCGCACCTGTCCGTGTTCGTGACCAAGTCGATCGCCAAGGGTGGTGCGATCTCCAGTGTGGTGCCGATGGTGAGCCACGTTGACCATACCGAACATGACGTCGACATCCTCGTGACCGAAGTCGGTCTGGCAGACCTGCGAGGCCTGGCACCGCGGGAGCGTGCCCGGGTCATCATCGACAAGTGCGTGCACCCGGATTACCGCCAGGCGCTGAATGATTACTTCACCGCCGCATGCGCCATCGGCGGGCACACCCCGCACATTCTGCGTGACGCCTTGAGCTGGCACATAAACCTGGAAGAAACCGGGCAAATGCTGAAGAAGTAATTGGTACAGATAGCAGCTGGCGCAAACACAGTTTCGTCAGCTTGCTCTTGCCTCTTCGCAATATGAAAAAAACTGTACTGCTGTACCGGTCATTTCCTAGGGAAAATTCCTACCCAATCGGACAAAAACAGCAATTTCGCACCTTAATAGTGCGGACAGGTACAGTTGCCTCTATTTCGACCAGTACACCCCCTATAAACAGTTAACTGAGCCCTCACAATACAGATAAACTGTATCTACAGGGACTAGGCAAACGAGAGGATCATGGGCACCAGTTAAACCACTACCTAATCCCGCCATAAGCGGAAGGATGACCACCATGGAACGTACACTCAGTTCCGATCTGTTCTTTCAAGACACTGCTGCAAAAACCCAGGCTTCCATGCCTCTGCGCGTTATCGCCAACCTGATGCTGTGGCAGCGCCGCATCACCAGCCGCCATCAACTGGCTCGCCTGGACTCGCGTCTGCTGGCTGACGCCGGGATTAGCGAAGCACAACGCTACGAAGAGCTGAGCAAGCCGTTCTGGCGCTAAGTTAGCGTCGCTGGCTCTGACCTGAAGGTCCACCGCCAGCAACCCGAATTGAAAAAACAAGACCCGTCGTGGGAAACCACGACGGGTTTTGTCGTTTTGGCCTGTCAAATCCGGTCTGACAGTAGGGAATCCTCAACACCAGTACAGTTTGCAAAAAGCACTAACTGAATGAGTACAATATTGCCGTAGTGTGTCTGTAATGGATATTCGGCGGGTGTCAGCATGAAGCTCTCCACTTATCAGGACAGGGACCGCGCCATGAATTCTTTACAGGATGTTTCCACGCCCGAAATTCAATCGAGACCTTGCCTGAACTGGGTCAGAGATCTGTTAACAGGACTGTTCGCTAGTCTCGAAAGGGCGAGAACACGACGTTTACTGGCTCAACTCGATGATTGTCAGCTATCAGATCTTGGTATCAGCCACGCCGACCGCATCAATGAATTGGATAAACCGTTCTGGCGCTGACTTCCTGTTTGCATGACGGGCTGTTCGAACTGACACACTCAGGCCTAATATCAAACCAGAACGTGGCGAGCGCCAAGCGCCTGGCGTCTGACTTTGCAGACACTGCGCCATTTTTCAATTGGTTTACACAAAGGAGTTACCCATGTCCCGTCTCCGTCTGCTCAGCGCTGCAGCCCTGTTTGCCGTAGCTGCCAGTGCCCAAGCCAGCAGCTTCATCGTGACCACGGATGCTGTCGTCAATGCACTCAAAGCCACGTCCGATGCGACTACCGATGTCGTCTCGTCTTCGTTCAAGGATGACAAGATCGTCCTCGCGGCCCGTGACGACGCTGCCAGCTTCGTCGCCAGTGAAGGTTCCATCCGCGGCGTGAAACTGGAAAGCGCCATCGACCACATTCACCGCCAGGCGCCACAGCTGAACGCAACCGACGCCCAACTGGCGCAAGCGATCCTGACGATCTAAACGACTGCACAGACATGGGGCACGCCCGGCGCGCCCCAATGTTTCGACGCTGGCTCTAGATCGGGCCTTGCGCTAGCCTTGTGACTCATTTTCACCTGTCGAGTCTCATGCGTTTTCCTTCAAGTCTCTTGATCGCTCCAGTCTTTCTTACCCTTGGTTACTGCGGATCGGCCCACGCTTATGACGCCTTCAATCTGTCCACCCAAGGCATCGTCGCCAGCGGTTACGCCACAAGTTTGGTGACCAGCGCCCCCTTCGACCATAAACTGCTGCTCGCCGCCCAGGATGACGCTGCGGCATTCATTGCCAGTGATGGCCAACTGAGAGGCGCACGACTGGAGTCGGCCCTGCGGTATCTGCGCCGATCCCAGGCAAAACTTCATGCCAGCGACCTTGAACTGGCACAAGCAATTCTCGTCCAATAGTTATCCCTGTTTTTCTGGAGTCGTTCCATGCGTAACCCGCTGATTGCTGCCACCTTAGGCCTGCTGCTGTTGGCCGATGTGTCCCAGGCACATACTCTGGTTGCCACCAGTAACATGCTGATCCGCGCCACCCAGCGCACCCTCGATTTCACCTCCGACACCACCACGTCCATTCGCGATTCGAAAATCGTGCGCGAAGCCCAGGACGACGCCGCCAGTTTCGTTGCCAGCAATGGCGACATTCGTGGCGCTCACCTGGAATCCGCCTTCGATTTGCTGCGCACCCGCGTGCCGGAAGCCCGTGACGCCAGTGACCAGGACCTCGCCGAAGCCATCCTCGCACTGTGAAGCGTCCATGCGCCTGGCTGCTGGCCGGGGCCCTGTTGCTGCTCGGCAACACGGCCCACGCAGGCCTTCAGTTACAGCTCAAGACCGAAGGCCTGACGCCCGCGCAACAGCAAGCCAGCCAGGCGTTGCTCGATGAAGCCATGCAGGCGCTGCCGCCACGCTTTATCGAGCAACTCGATCGACGCATCGACGTCGGCTGGACCGATGACATGCCACGCAACGCCTACGGTCAGGCATCACTGGTGTCCGAGCTCGATCTGAACCGCAACCTGCTGGCCGGCCTCACCGATGGCAGCGCCGCGACGAGGAAAACCCATCGCCCCCATGGCACCGTGCGCCGGGAAATGCTGGCCACGGTGTTGCACGAGCTGACTCACATCTACGATCGCTCACGCCTGTGGCCGGATGCCGAGCGCAAGCTGATTCAACGCTGCACCCAGCGCAACAACAGCTCAGGGTTGGTTGGCATTCCCGACCAATGCCGGGGCCAGTCGGATCGGCGTTTTACCCTCAGTGATGATCCACGCCTGCTCGATCTCGCCGGTTGGCAGCAATACGTAGGCCGTCGCGGTGAACGCGAACAGCACAACCGCCAGATTGCCCGCAGCCCGGACATCTACGAGACCAGCAGTCCAAAGGAATTCGTCGCGGTCAACATGGAGTATTTCCTCCTCGACCCGAGCTACGCCTGCCGCCGACCCGCACTGTACCGCTACTACAAGGAACATTTCGGTTGGGCGCCCGCTACCAAAAACGCCTGTAATAAAACCTTCGCTTTCCTCAATGCCGGCAACGACTTCGCCAAGACACCTTTGGGCCAGGTCGATCCGGAGCGGGTGTATGCCATTGACTATCTGCTGGCCGAAGCTAACCAGAACCTGTTCAGCCGCTGGGGCCACAGCATGTTACGCCTGGTGATCTGCGCGCCGGGCCGACCACGCGGACCGGATTGTCGACTGGACCTGGACCAGCATCTGGTGCTGTCGTACCGCGCCTTCGTCGGCGACGTACAGCTGTCGAGCTGGGATGGCCTGGTCGGTAAATACCCGTCGCGGCTGTTTATCCTGCCGCTGTCCCAGGTCATTGACGAATACACCAAGACCGAACTGCGCAGCCTGGCCTCCGTACCCCTGAACCTGTCGCGCAACGAGATTGAAGACGTGGTGGGACGTGCCGCCGAGATGCACTGGAGCTATGACGGCAACTACTTCTTCCTGTCGAACAACTGCGCGGTGGAAGAGCTGAAATTACTGCGTGGCGGTACCAATAACCCACAATTGGTGGGACTCGACAACATCATGCCCAATGGTTTGCTGGAAGTGCTGAAAGGCCGCGGGCTGGCGGACACCAGCGTGCTGGACGACCCGCGGGAAGCCTTGCGCCTGGGTTATCGTTTCGACTCCTTCCGCGAGCGCTATCAGGCCATGTTCGAGATCCTGAAAAAGCACTTGCCGATCAAACAGGAAACCGTCGAAGACTGGCTCGAATTGAAAGCCGCGGAGCGTCGGCAATGGTTCGAGCAGGCCGATTTGCGCACCAGCGCGGCGTTGCTGCTATTGGAACAGGCCAGTTTCCGTCAGCAATTGCTGCTGGCCCAGGATGAAGTGAAGCAGCGTTATCTGGGCGCCCGAGAGCTGAAGAATGGCGGCATGGACAAGGCCAACGAGACGCTGAAGGACATTCTCGCCAACAGTGGTTTCCTCAGCCGGCCGGCGGAGCTGCTGGGCACTAACGGTTATGGTTTGCCGCAACCAAGCGAGTGGGAGCATCTGGAAGCGGAAAGCAGCCAGCGCCAGAAGCAGCTCCTGGCCCTGTCCGGGGATCTGGACAAGGAAGTGAGGGCATTGCTTGAGCCGAGCCGTGCCGCCGAGATGGCCGCCAACGAGGCCAACGTGAAGCAGATTGGTGAGCACCTGCGCAAACTGCACAAGGCGTCGGGCGGGATAGAGCTGCCTTGAGACCGCAACCTTGTGGGTGCTTGCTCCCAAAAGGTTTACAGCGTTTAGCCACACACAGCAAAAAGGGCTTCAGAACACAGTCCTGAAGCCCTTTTTGCTGTTTAGTCTGTGCCGCGAGGCTCTAATTCCTCTGTATCAGGAACTTTGCCTTCAGCTGACGCGGGCTTTACGCACGCCATCGGCCAACGCAGAGCACAGGCTCAGCACGCCATCCACGGCTTGTTCCGGGGAGGTGGCATTGGCGATGTGATCGATCAACGCTGAACCCACCACAACACCGTCGGCCAGACGCGCGATGGACGCCGCCTGTTCCGGAGTCCGGATACCGAAACCGATGCTGATCGGCAAGTCGGTATGGCGACGCAGACGGGCGACCGCTTCCTCGACGTGTTCCAGCGTGGCGGCACCGGCGCCGGTCACACCGGCCACCGAGACGTAGTAGACGAAGCCGGAGCTACCATTAAGAACGGTCGGCAGGCGCACATCGTCGGTGGTTGGCGTGGTCAGGCGGATAAAATCCAGGCCCGCGGCCTGCGCCGGGTCGCACAGCTCACTGTTATGTTCAGGCGGCAGATCGACCACGATCAGGCCATCAACCCCGGCCTCTTTGGCTTCGGCAATGAAGCGCGGTACGCCGTACATGTGGATCGGGTTGAAGTACCCCATCAGCACCAGCGGCGTTTCGTTGTTGTCCTGGCGGAACTCGCGAACCATTTGCAGGGTTTTCGCCAGATTCTGCTTGGCACCCAACGCACGGATGTTGGCGAGCTGGATGGCCGGGCCGTCAGCCATCGGGTCGGTGAAGGGCATGCCCAGCTCGATCACGTCGGCGCCCGCCGCTGGCAAGCCTTTGAGGATTGCCAGGGACGTGTCGTAGCCCGGGTCGCCGGCGGTCACGAAGGTCACCAGGGCGGCACGGTTTTGTTCCTTGAGTTCGGCAAAACGCGTTTGCAGGCGGCTCATCAGTGTTTCTCCTGCTTGGACTGCTGTTGCTGAGAGTGTTCCATATGGTGCATCACGGTCTGCATGTCTTTATCGCCACGGCCGGACAGGTTGACCACCATCAGGTGATCCTTTGGCAGGCTCGGTGCGCGCTTGAACACTTCAGCCAGGGCATGGGCGCTTTCCAGGGCAGGGATGATCCCTTCCAGGCGGCAGCACTGGTGGAACGCGGCGAGGGCTTCGTCATCGGTCACCGAGGTGTACTGAACGCGGCCAATGTCGTGCAACCAGGCGTGTTCCGGACCGATGCCCGGGTAGTCGAGGCCGGCAGAGATCGAGTGGGCGTCGATGATCTGGCCATCGTCGTCCTGCAGCAGGAAGGTGCGGTTGCCGTGCAGGACGCCCGGCACGCCGCCATTCAGGCTGGCCGCATGCTTGCCGGTCTCGATGCCGTAACCGGCAGCTTCAACGCCGATGATCTCGACGCTCTTGTCGTCGAGGAACGGGTGGAACAGGCCCATGGCGTTGGAGCCACCGCCAATGCACGCCACCAGGCTATCTGGCAGACGGCCTTCCTGGGCTTGCAGTTGCTCACGGGTTTCCTTGCCGATCACGGCCTGGAAGTCGCGGACCATCGCCGGGTAAGGGTGCGGACCGGCCACGGTGCCGATCAGGTAGAAGGTGCTGTCGACGTTGGTCACCCAGTCACGCAGGGCTTCGTTCATCGCATCTTTCAGCGTGCCGGTGCCGGCCACCACCGGGATCACTTCGGCACCCAAAAGCTTCATGCGAAACACGTTGGCCTGCTGACGTTCGATGTCAGTGGTGCCCATGTAGATCACGCAATCCAGACCGAAGCGCGCGGCGACGGTGGCAGTGGCCACACCATGCATGCCGGCGCCGGTCTCAGCGATGATGCGCTTCTTGCCCATACGCCGCGCCAGCAGGATCTGGCCGATGCAGTTGTTGATCTTGTGCGCGCCGGTGTGGTTCAGCTCTTCGCGCTTGAGGTAGATCTTCGCGCCGCCACAGAACTCGGTCAGACGCTCGGCGAAGTACAGTGGGCTTGGACGCCCGACGTAGTCGCGCTGGAAGTAGGCCAGTTCCTCCTTGAATGCAGGGTCTTCCTTGGCCAGCTCATATTCACGGGCCAGGTCGAGGATCAACGGCATCAGGGTTTCGGCAACGTAGCGGCCGCCGAACGCGCCAAACAGGCCGTTGGCATCAGGGCCGTTGCGCAGATTAGTCTGGGTCATTTGGCGCTCCAGTTGAATGCGTGAAGTGATGCATAAAGAGATAGTGGGCTTCACTCTACCCCTGACGCCCCGGCCTGAAAACCGATAAGATCGCCACAACATGTCAGGAAAACTCACAGATCCCATGAGCCATGACCTTCCTCCGCTGAACGCGCTTCGCGCCTTCGAAGCCACTGCCCGCTTGAACAGCGTCAGTCAGGCGGCCGAGCAGTTGCACGTCACCCATGGGGCCGTCAGCCGGCAACTCAAGGTGCTTGAAGAACACCTCGGCGTTAGCCTGTTCATCAAGGACGGACGCGGCCTGAAACTCACAGATGCCGGGTTACGCCTGCGTGACGCCAGCAGCGAAGCCTTCGAGCGCCTGCGCAGCGTTTGCGCCGAACTCACACAAAGCACAGCCGATGCGCCATTCGTGCTCGGTTGCTCGGGAAGCCTGCTGGCGCGCTGGTTTATCCCGCGACTGGGGCGGCTCAATGCCGACCTGCCGGACTTGCGCCTGCACCTGTCGGCCGGAGAAGGCGATCTGGATCCGCGAAGACCGGGGCTGGATGCTTTGCTGGTATTTGCCGAGCCACCCTGGCCGGCGGACATGCAGGTTTTTGAGCTGGCCAGCGAACGTATCGGTCCGGTGATGAGCCCTCGGTTCGTCGGCTATGAACGGCTCAAGCAAGCGCCGGAAACCGCACTGCTGAACGAACCCTTGCTGCACACCACTTCACGCCCGCAAGCCTGGCCGAACTGGGCGCAACCACGGGGCCTCGACGCCAGGGCGCTGAAGTACGGCCAGGGATTTGAACATTTGTATTACTTGCTGGAAGCCGCCGTCGCGGGTCTGGGCGTGGCGATTGCCCCCGAACCTTTGGTGACGGAGGACTTGAAGGCCGGCCGCCTGGTTGCACCTTGGGGCTTCAGTGAAACCCCGGCGCAACTGGCGTTGTGGCTACCCAAGCGCGCCGCGGACGGGCGCGCCCGGCAACTGGCGCAGTGGCTCAAGAACGAGCTGCGTCGAGCGGATTAATCACGCTTGCACAACAGATAAGCGGCCAGCAGGCCCAATGCGCCGACGGCGACACCGGCTGTCGTCCAGGGGTGTTCCTGGGCGTAGTCCCGGGTGGCAATCCCGGTTTCGCGGGTTTTGACCTTGACCTCCTCATAAGCATCGGCAAGCAGATGGCGCGAGTGCTTCAAGGCATTTTCGGCGTTGCTTTTCAGGGTATTGAGGGTTTTACGCGACTCGTCCGAGGCGTCGCCCTTCAGGCTTTCCAAAGACTTGAGCAGACTCTCGATCTCGGCTTCCATGCTTTGCAATGAGGCTTTGCGTAACGAGGTGTTGGCCATGGTGGCTCTCCTGCATTGGTGATGAGTGGCATGTGTTGGTTGGGACTTCAGGGGTTCGAGAAAGTGCAGAAAACCTGAACTTCATCCACAGAGCGACCAACAGAAAAAATAGGAAAAATCACTGCTAGGCTGTAATTCACACGCCGAGGAGAACGCCATGTCTGACCATCACACCTACAAGAAAGTCGAGCTGGTTGGCTCGTCCACCAGCAGTATCGAAGATGCGATCAACAACGCCCTGACCGAAGCCAGCAAGAGCATCAAGTACATGGAATGGTTTGAAGTGACCGAGACCCGTGGGCACATCAGGGACGGTAAGGCTGCGCACTTTCAGGTGACCTTGAAAGTCGGGTTCCGGATTGCCAGCAGCTGACTTTGGGCTAGTCTTCTGAACTTGCACGCCAGCCGAATGCCATAGGGAATGGCAAAGCGCTCCATGAGCGCGTCCGGCTGACGGCTGGTTACCCCTATGATCCGACCAGGGAATGCAACTGATGAAGAAGTTTATGTTGGCGGTAGGCTTGTTGAGCCTTGCAGGGACCGCATTGGCGGGCGGCAAGCCATGCGAAGAGCTGAAAGCCGAAATCGCCGCGAAACTTGATGCCAAGGGCGTTTCCGGATATTCGCTGGAGATTGTCGATAAAGGTGCCGCTGCCGGCGGGAAAGTAGTTGGCAAATGCGAAGAAGGCGCCAAAGTGATCGTCTATAAAAAGTAGGTCGATTCCCGCCTGAATGAAAAAGCCGACGCCCTGGCGCCGGCTTTTTTATGCCTGTCGATTGAGTATCAGCCTCGCATGACCTGCGCCAGCAACTCGTAGGAATGCACGCGATCCGAATGTTCGTACAGGTCACAGGTGAAAATCAACTCGTCAGCCTGGGTCTGTTCGATCAGGACCTCGAGTTTGGCGCGGATTTTCTGGGGGCTGCCGATCATGGCCAGGCCAAGGAAATCGTGCACGGCCTCTTTCTCATGGGGCAGCCACAGGCCGTCCATGGTCTTCACCGGCGGACGCTGTACCAGGCTTTGGCCACGCATCAGGGCGAGAATCCGCTGGAACACCGAAGTCGCCAGGTAATCGGCCTGCTCGTCGGTATCGGCTGCCACTAAAGGCACGCCGAGCATCACGTAAGGTTTGTCCAAAACGGCTGACGGCTTGAAGTGATTGCGGTAGACCCGAATCGCTTCATGCATGTAGCGCGGTGCGAAATGCGATGCGAAGGCGTAGGGCAAACCACGCTCACCGGCCAGTTGTGCACTGAACAGGCTCGACCCCAACAACCAGACTGGCACATTGGTCCCGGTGCCCGGCATGGCGATGATGCGTTGGTCCGGAGTACGCGGCCCGAGATAGCGCACCAGCTCCGCCACATCTTCCGGGAAATCGTCGGCGCTGCCAGAGCGTTCACGGCGCAGCGCACGTGCGGTCATCTGGTCGGAACCGGGCGCGCGCCCCAGGCCCAGGTCAATGCGGCCCGGATAAAGACTTTCCAGGGTGCCGAACTGCTCGGCAATCACCAACGGTGCGTGGTTGGGCAACATCACCCCACCCGAACCGACTCGAATGGTCGACGTGCCACCGGCCAGATAACCGAGCAGTACCGAGGTCGCGGAACTGGCAATGCCGTCCATATTGTGGTGCTCAGCCACCCAGAAGCGGTTGTAACCGAATTTCTCGACGTGCTGCGCCAGGTCCAGCGAATTGCGCAGCGACTGGGCCGCGCTGCCGTTCTCGCGCACCGGCACCAGATCGAGGGTCGAGAACTTGATATCGGACAGTCGTTTCATAAACCTGCTTCTCCAAATGAGGGTGCAGGTTTGTTCTTGCGAACGCAAACCTGCCGAATCCAAAAGCGTGTTCATGCAATGTGGGCATATACCCGAGTTTCAATAGCCCGGTAAAAAATCCATCGAAAAAAGCGGATTGATCGGACAGGTCTGCCCGGTGTCCAACGTGCGGAATGCGAAGATCAGATTGGAGGCAACATTGGTCGGCTAGATTTTCGTTGAGAACAAGAGATCGCTGCCTTGAGCAACCTGCCGGGATCATTCGGCAAAAAGTGCTCGCGTCTGCGATCTTTTTTGCGTCGCGACAGATTTGCCCGCTAAAACTGTGGTCGAATAAACGACAGCAGCGAAAACCCACGACTGTGCGTGCTGCCTCAAAGGAGCTTCAAACCATGAAACGTTTTGCCTTGGCGGTTATCTGTTGCGCACTGGCCGCTTCGGCCCTCGCAGCGCCGAAACCCTGCGAAGAACTCAAGGCCGAGATCGAAGCCAAGATCCAGGCCAGTGGCGTCACCGCCTACACGCTTGAAATCGTCACCAACGACGAGGTCCACGACCAGAACATGGTCGTTGGCTCGTGCGAAAACGGTACCAAGAAAATCATCTACCAGAAGAACAACCGCTGACCACTCACATCAGGCAGTAAGACTCTCGATCTTCTGCAACGATCTCCCGCTTGGCGTTGTATAGCCTGGCTTCAGGGATGAAGGCAATCGAGCGGCCTTCAAGCACATAACGTTGGCCGGCTTCGAAATGATCGAAGTTGATGGTCAAGTAACATATGCGTTCAGAAGGGCCGCCCATCATGTTCAAGCCCCCGCCACCAGGTACTTCGAAGTCGAAGCGGACGATCAGTTCATGGCTGCCGGGCATAACCTCAAAATAACGCCCGTCGGCCAAGCGCTGTTTATCCAGACGCTCGGCCATCAGCAATTTATCGTTAGGGAAGGGCGTGGAAAAGTCGACCCAGGCCATCTTTGGATTAGCCGTCGGCATCGGGCTCTGACAGCCAGCGACAATGCTGGCAACCAGCAACAGCATCAACCTGTACATGATGAATGTCCCAAGGGGTTATGCATTCAGCATAACGCCGATCAGGAGTGTTGGCAGCCCGCAGGCGTGCCTTGGCCAATCACTTTTCGCTGTTGATCGTAGAGTTTCGCCCAAGGCCGAAAGCCGATGTTCCCCGTCTGTAGCCGATAACGCTCGCCCGCGTTGAAGTCGTTGAATTTCACGTTCAACTGGCAATCGCGCCACAACGGTTCGGCATCAGGGCCGATGTTGGTAGGCTGGACCGAGAATTGGTAGCGGACCGTCAACTCATGGCTACCGGGCTGGACCTGGAAATAGCGTTTATCGTCGGTGGCCTTGTCATCGACCTCCAGCGCTTGCAGCTTCGTATCTTCTTGCTTCGACTCCAGGTCGATCCAGGCTTGCGCAGGATCAGGGCGGGGTAGTCCGAAAAAAGCACAGCCGGCCAGCATCAGCAGGCCTCCTGTCAGCATCAACATGCGCATAGCGGAGCTCCAGTCAGGCGGGATAGTCTTGTGGAAAGACTCTCCAAGGAAGAATTATTGTGATCAGGCCGCTTCCTAGCCTTGGGTTACTTGATCGCGTTTTTCGCGTTTTGTTTCCGGGTGTGTTGTTTTTGTTGCTCAACGGTTGCACCAGCGCCAGCTATTACAGCCAACTGGCCAGCGGCCAACTGCAGTTGCTGCGGGCCAGGGAGCCGGTTTCCAGTGTGATTGCCGACCCGGCGCGCGATCAAAAGCTGCGTACACACCTGGAGCAATCGCAAAAGGCCCGAACGTTCGCCAGCCAGCAATTGCACCTGCCGGATAACCCGAGTTACCGCTTGTACGCGGACATTGGGCGTCCCTTCGTCGTCTGGAATGTCTTCGCCACGCCGGAATTTTCCCTAAAACCGGTAAACCACTGCTTCCCCATCGCCGGTTGCGTGGCTTATCGCGGTTACTACAGCCAGAGTGCAGCCCGCGGCGAAGCAGCTTTGCAACGCTTGCAGGGCATGGACGTGTCGATTGGTGGTGTCGAAGCCTATTCGACACTCGGCTGGTTCAACGACCCGATCATCAGTTCGATGATGGGCTGGGGGGATGAGCGACTGGCCACGCTGATCTTTCACGAGCTGGCCCATCAGCGTTTCTATGTGAAGGACGACACGGAGTTCAACGAATCCTTCGCCACCTTCGTCGAGCAGGAAGGTACTCGCCAATGGCGCGCCTACCGCCTCCTGCCACCGGATAACAATGCGCAGGCGCGTCAGCGCAACCAGTTCACTGCGTTGGTGCTCAAGACCCGCACCCGACTGGAAAAACTCTACACCTTGCCGTTGCCAACCGAACAAATGCGCCAGCAAAAGGCTGCCGAGTTCGAGCGCTTGCGCAGCGAATACCGGCAATTGCGCGACAATCAGTGGGCCGCAGACAAACGCTACGATACCTGGATCTATGCCCCCATGAATAATGCCCGGCTATTGCCATTTGGTTTGTACGACCAATGGATTCCGGCATTTGCCACGCTGTTCCATCAGGAGGATGGCGACTGGCTCAAGTTTTACGCTGCCGTGGAAAAGCTCGGCGCCTTGCCGGCGGACGAGCGTAAGGCCGCGCTGAAAGCATTGGCTGGCGAGGCCGATCAACCAAAGAACCAGTAGCAAACCCCGATCGCGCCCAGCACCCCGGCAAGCTCCGCCAGCAATGCACAACCGACTGCATGTCGTGCGCGCTGGATGCCCACGGCGCCGAAGTACACCGCCAGCACATAGAACGTCGTTTCGGTGCTGCCCTGGACCGTCGCCGCCACCAGCGCCGGGAAGCTGTCGACGCCCGAGGTCTTCATGGTTTCGATCAGCATCGCCCGGGCGGCGCTACCCGAGAAGGGTTTGACCATCGCCGTCGGCAGCGCATCGACGAATCGTGTGTCCCAACCGGCCCATTCCACCAGATGGCGAATGCCATCCAGACCGAAGTCCAGCGCCCCGGACGCACGCAGTACGCCCACTGCGCAGAGCATCGCCACCAGATAGGGCAGCAAGTTCTTGGCGACGTCGAAACCCTCTTTGGCTCCTTCAACGAAGGCCTCGTAGACCTTCACTTTGCGCAGCGAGCCGATCAGTAAAAACAGCATGATCAGGCCAAACAGCGTCACGTTGCCGAGGATCGACGACAGGCCGGCCAGTGCGGTCGCTGAAAGGGTCGCCAGCAACGCCATGAAACCACCGAGGGCGAGGGCGCCGGGGATCAGGTAGGCCAGCACCACCGGGTCCCAGATGCGCAGGCGCTGCATGAACGCCACCGACAGGAAGCCGACAATGGTCGAGCAACTGGTCGCCAGCAGGATCGGCAGAAACACCAGCGTCGGGTCAGGCGCGCCTTGCTGGGCGCGATACATGAAGATCGTCACCGGTAGCAGGGTCAGCGAGGAGGCGTTGAGCACCAGGAACAGGATCTGGGCGTTGCTGGCGACAGTGGCGCTGGGATTGAGTTCTTGCAGCGCCTTCATGGCCTTGAGGCCGATCGGTGTGGCGGCGTTGTCCAGGCCCAGGCCATTGGCGGCGAAGTTCAGGGTGATCAGGCCGATGGCCGGATGACCAGGCGGGACTTCAGGCATCAGGCGCAAAAACAGTGGCCCCAGAGCCTTGGCCAACCATTCGACGATCCCGGCTTTCTCGGCAATGCGTAGAAAACCCAGCCAGAGGGTGAGGGTGCCAAACAGCAGCACCATGACTTCGACCGACAGCTTGGCCATGGCAAAAATGCTTTCCACCATTGCCGCGAAAATCCCGGCATTACCGCCGATCAGCCACTGCGCCAGCGCCGATACGGCTGCCACGATGAAGAAGCCAAGCCAAAGGCCATTGAGCATCAGTCAAATCCCCCAAAAGATCCGCGAATGATAGCGGGGTGGCCAGAAACGACAAACCCCGGATTTCTCCGGGGTTTGTACATACGCACCACATAACCAATGTAGGAGCCGGCTTGCCGGCGAAGGCGCCATAGCTGGCGATGCAAGGCTCGAAGCCGTCTTCGCTGGCAAGCCAGCTCCTACAGGAGATTTGTGTCAGTTGCTGGAAATTTCACCTGCCGGCAGTTTTTCCTTGCTGCGCCAGTGCGGCAGGGAGTTCCAGTAGCGCTGGCCCTTGGCGTCGTCGTACATCCCTTCCCAACGAGCGATAACCAGAACAGCCAGGGCGTTGCCGATCACGTTCAGTGCGGTACGGGCCATGTCCATGACGCGGTCGACACCGGCGATGAACGCCAGGCCTTCCAGAGGAATACCGACGCTGCCCAGGGTAGCCAGCAGCACCACGAAGGACACGCCCGGTACGCCGGCGATGCCTTTGGAGGTGACCATCAGCGTCAGTACCAGCAACAGTTGCTGGCTGATCGACAGGTCGATGCCATACAGCTGGGCAATGAAGATCGCCGCGATGCTTTGGTACAGGGTCGAACCGTCGAGGTTGAACGAGTAACCGGTCGGCACCACGAAGCTGCAAATGGCTTTCGGCGCGCCGTAGGCTTCCATCTTCTCGATCACGCGCGGCAGCACGGTTTCGGAGCTGGCGGTGGAGTAGGCCAGTACCAGCTCATCCTTGAAGATGCGCATCAGCTTGATCACCGAGAAGCCGAACAGGCGAGCGATCAGGCCCAGGACCACGAAAGCGAAGAAGGCGATGGCGACGTAAACCAGGATCACCAGTTTGGCCAGCGGTATCAGCGACGCGAAGCCGAAGTTGGCCACGGTTACCGCGATCAGTGCGAACACGCCGATCGGGGCGTAGTTCATGATCATGTGAGTGACCTTGAACATGCTTTCCGATACGCCCTGGAACATCTTCACCAGTGGTTCGCGCAGGTCCGCCTGCAGGCTCGACAAACCGAGACCGAACAATACAGAGAAGAAGATGATCGGCAGCATTTCGCCGCGAACCATGGCCGCAAAGATGTTCGACGGGATCAGGTTGAGGATGGTTTCGACGAACGCGTGTTCATGCCGAACCTCGGCCGCCGTCGCCTGGTACTTGGAAATGTCCACGGTGCCCAGGGTGCTCATGTCGATGCCGGCCCCCGGATGGAACAGGTTGGCCAGCAGCAGACCGACCACGATGGCGATGGTGGTGACGATCTCGAAGTAAATGATGGTCTTGAAGCCGATACGCCCCAGCTTCTTGGCGTCACCGACGCCGGCAATGCCGACAATCAGGGAGGAGATGACGATCGGGATTACGATCATCTTGATCAGACGGATAAAGATATCGCCTGCCGGTTGCAGGACGTTGCTGATCCACCAGGCTTTTTCGGCACTGAAATGGTTGAGCAGCGCACCGATTGCAATCCCCAATACCAGACCGATGAGGATCTGCCAGGCGAGGCTAAGCTTTGCCTTCTTCATATCTTTACCCTTACTTGTTGTTTGACTCAGGGAGATGCGCGAACTGGAACGCTTATGGCGAAAAAGTCTAGTGCATCTGCCCCCGTATAAGGTGCCCCGGAACGCGTGTTTACGGCTCTCCGGCAGGCGAAAAAGGCGCAACTATTCCGATGCAAGGGAGCGCCGTCTAATGCCGTAAACGCCTACCCTATGCCGAATCGGCATGAGGTTTTTTTAGTAAAACACGCGTCCCAACCGGTTCGAATGCGACATTTCGGCAGGTATAAGTGCCGTGAACCGGTCATCACAGAGCAGATTGAATGTTTTTTGAGCGGTGGCCGAGGATTGATTTTTCAGCAAAATCCCGCAGGACGAAGCGAAAAATCGCGGCAAAAAAAACGTGGTTTTTCTCGATATACGGTCGCTGGTGAAACACCGGGAAAAGTATTTTCCGACGTAACCAGGACAAGGACGCGATAACGGTGAGGAAACCGAGACGAGCGCTCTATTTCAATGTGTTGCGTGATCAAGCCCTTCGCAAGCCCGTCGAACCATGGCGGTCCGGCGAACTTGCGCAGTAGCTTTTCCTGACCCAGCCCTTGCGCAGGCACTCGCTGTACCCGTAGGTCACTCCACCCCTGAAACAGGCAGAACGTCCCGACCCCTTGGTCATGCGCCAGCCTTCCTCAGGCGACGCAGGTGGAAAGAGGCGCTGTGGCCTCCCTCATGTGCGTACTTCAATACCCGTTCGGATCTTTCTTCGTTTGCTCCATCGACAGGGCGGCTGCCAGTGCCTTGAACAAACCTCTCATGTCAGCCTCGACCGCGACGACCAAAGAAGAAGGAGGCAATGAACATCACCAGGAACACGACAAACAGAATCTTGGCGATACCCGTGGCGGTGCCCGCGATACCACCGAAGCCCAATACAGCGGCGATGATGGCGATGATCAGGAATGTGATTGCCCAGCTCAACATGATGATTCTCCTTACGCTCTGTTTAGAGGTGCTGCGTTTCCCGGCGCATCGGATGCGCGGAAGTTTGCCTAGAACACCCAACGCTCCTGATGACGTATCTCACCCACAGGCCCGGCCTGGTCGACATCCATCATGCGCATCGGGGTGCTATCGGCCTGACCGCTGCTGACCGCGCTGAAATGGGTTTGGGTCGGATGCTGAATCGACAGACGTGGCGTTTCAGGCTGCTGGCCCTGCTCCCAGCGCTGAAACTGCTGGCCGCCGATCAGGGTGATCAACAGCGCCAGAACAGCAAAC
Source organism: Pseudomonas sp. P4_C4 (assembly GCF_056402055.1). NCBI lineage: Bacteria > Pseudomonadati > Pseudomonadota > Gammaproteobacteria > Pseudomonadales > Pseudomonadaceae > Pseudomonas > Pseudomonas sp. P4_C4. The sequence continues at coordinate 25,093 of NZ_JBFUID010000003.1, forward strand.
AGTCCTTGCGCGATTTGCACAGGCGAGAGGTGCAGGTGGGCGGCACGCTGACGGTTCATCTTGGAGCTCCTGCCTCTCGGGTCGGTATTCGATAGCGGGCGTTTGTTTTTGAATGCCCTGGTTAACCAGACAATTGCAGCCCGCATGCCAGCCTTGACTCGATTTAATTTCTTTTAATTTCAATATCTTATGATCATAAAAGAAATCACTTCGCACGCATCCTGCACGATGCCACTTGCGCGGTCGTGCGTATTGCATGATTCGTTTGAAGGAATGCGTAAATTTTTTGAATTGGGAGGAGGGCGCGGATGTCAGAATTTTACGCTGGCCGCTGTCGGAAACCGGACATCTATTCAAAGACCCGCAAAATCAGGTGGCTAACCGATACATGGGATGAAAGCTACCCTGCCATGACAGGAATGGCTCAGAATCAATCATGCAACTTGCCCGATTTCTCTGAGACTAAATAAAGATATTTATTAAGGAGCGCAGGAAAATGGAATCAGCCACTGAGCATCAAGGCCGCATTCTGCTGGTGGATGATGAGTCCGCCATCCTGCGTACTTTCCGTTATTGCCTCGAAGACGAAGGCTACAGCGTGGCCACCGCTACCAGCGCCGCGCAGGCAGATGCCTTGTTGCAGCGGCAGGTCTTCGACCTGTGCTTCCTCGATTTGCGTCTGGGTGAAGACAACGGCCTCGATGTGCTGGCCCAGATGCGTATTCAGGCGCCCTGGATGCGGGTGGTGATCGTCACTGCGCACTCAGCCGTCGACACCGCAGTGGATGCGATTCAGGCCGGTGCCGCCGACTATCTGGTCAAACCGTGCAGCCCCGATCAATTGCGGCTGGCCACCGCCAAGCAACTGGAAGTGCGGCAACTGTCGGCGCGACTGGAGGCCCTGGAAGGTGAAGTGCGCAAATCCAAGGATGGCCTGGACTCCCACAGCCCGGCCATGAAAGTGGTACTCGAAACCGCCCGCCAGGTTGCCACGACCGATGCCAATATCCTGATTCTTGGTGAATCCGGTACCGGCAAGGGCGAGCTGTCCCAAGCCATTCACGGCTGGAGCAAACGCGCGAAGAAATCCTGCGTCACGATCAACTGCCCGTCGCTGAACGCTGAACTCATGGAAAGCGAACTTTTCGGCCACAGCCGTGGCGCCTTCACCGGTGCCAGCGAAAGTACCCTGGGGCGAGTCAACCAGGCGGACGGCGGCACGCTGTTTCTCGACGAGATCGGCGACTTTCCCCTGACATTGCAGCCGAAGTTGCTGCGTTTTATTCAAGACAAAGAATATGAGCGCGTCGGTGATCCGGTGACCCGTCGTGCCGATGTGCGCATCCTTGCGGCCACCAACCTCAATCTTGAGGACATGGCCCGCGACGGTCGTTTCCGTGAAGACCTGCTCTATCGCCTGAATGTCATTACCTTGCACCTGCCACCGCTACGCGAACGCCACGAAGATATTCTCAACCTGGCCGACCGTTTCCTGGCGCGCTTCGTCAAGGAGTACGCCCGTCCCGCGCGCGCCTTCAGCGACGAAGCCCGGGAAGCGCTGCTGAGCTATCGCTGGCCGGGCAACATCCGTGAGCTACGCAACGTGATCGAGCGGGCGAGCATCATCTGTCCGCAGGAGCGGGTCGAGATCAGTCATCTGGGTATGGCCGAAACTCCGGTCAACAATGCACCGCGCATCGGTGCGGCACTGAGCCTGGAGGAGCTGGAAAAGGCCCACATCAGCGCGATCCTCACCACCGCCGACACCCTGGATCAAGCGGCGAAAACCCTGGGCATCGACGCCTCGACGCTGTACCGCAAACGCAAACAGTACAACTTGTGAGCAGCAGCGGATGAAACTGGCGATGAAATTGCGGACCCGGCTGTTCCTGAGCATCTCCGCACTGATGACCATCGCGTTGCTCGGGCTCTTGCTCGGGCTGGTCAGCGTGATGCAGATGGCCGGCAGCCAGGAAGTGCCCACCCGCAACAACTTCGTCACTCTGGACCTGGGGCTCAAGCTGCGTCAGACCCTGGATGATCAACTGATCATCATGCTCAGCGAGAAACCTGAATCCGCCGCTTTCGCCGCCTCGAAACAGCATTACTTCGAACTGCTGGAGGAAGGTATCGCCCAGGAGCCAGCGCAGTCCGGAGGCGAGTACGGCTTCAGAAAAGCCAAGGCCGACTATGAGCGCTTTATCCAGGCTTATGAAACGTCCCCGGCCCCGTCGAATGTGCTCGGCAGCCACGGCAACCTGATGGAAAAATTCAACGCGCTACGCAATGGCCTGATCGCCGAGCACAAGCGCGCACTGGATAACATCAACGATACCGATCGTCAGGCCCGGGAGCAGGCGCTGCTGATTGCCGGTTTGCTTGGCCTGGTGGGGCTGGCGGTGCTGATCGTCGGCTTCGTGACCGCGCAGGCCATCGCCCGGCGCTTCGGGGAGCCCATCGAGGCTTTGGTCAAGGCGGCGGACAATATCGGCCAGGGCAATTACGATGTCACCCTGCCGATCTCTTCGGCGGTGGAGCTGAACCAGCTGTCCCGGCGTTTCGGGATCATGGCCCAAGCGCTGCGTGAGCATCAGGCCACTAACGTCGATGAACTGCTGGCCGGTCAACAGCGTTTGCAGGCCGTGCTCGACAGCATTGACGACGGACTGCTGATGATTGACCGTCAGGGTCATCTGGAACACCTTAACCCTGTGGCCCAGCGTCAGTTGGGCTGGGAATCCGATCGTCTGGGTCTAGGGTTGGGCACGGCGCTGGAGCGCCCCGAACTCGATGAGCAACTACAACTGGTGCTGCGCGGCAGCACGCTGGAGCGGGCGCCGGAAGACTTGAGCATCGAAGTCGATGGCGAGTCACGACTACTGACCTATAGCCTGACCCCGGTAAGCCATACCCAGGGACATATTCTCGGTGCCGTGATGGTGCTGCATGACGTCACGGAACAGCGTGCCTTCGAACGGGTACGCAGCGAATTTGTATTGCGCGCCTCCCATGAGTTGCGCACACCGGTCACCGGCATGCACATGGCTTTCGGATTGTTCCGCGAGCGCGCTCACTTTGCCCCGGATTCCCGGGAAGCCGATCTGCTCGATACCGTGAATGAAGAGATGCAGCGGCTGATGCAGTTGATCAATGACCTGCTGAATTTCTCCCGTTACCAGAACGGTTTGCAGAAACTCACCCTGGCGCCGTGTGCCATCGAGGCATTGCTGGAACAGGCTCAATCGCGCTTTGCCACATCGGCCGAGGAGAAAGAAATCAGTCTGCTGGTGGAAGTGCAGGGGCCTTTGCCGCGGTTACAGGCCGACCAGCCACAACTGGACCGGGTACTCGACAACTTGCTCGACAACGCCTTGCGTCACACCGGCTCCGGCGGGCGGATACGCCTGCAGGCCAGGCGCCACGGCGACCGGGTCATCATCAGTGTCGAGGACAACGGCGAAGGCATCGCCTACGGTCAACAGGGGCGGATCTTCGAGCCGTTCGTACAGGTCGGACGCAAGAAGGGCGGGGCCGGGCTCGGCCTGGCCTTGTGCAAGGAAATCGTGCAATTGCATGGCGGGCGCATGGGCGTCTACTCCCGGCCGGGGCAAGGTACTCAGTTCTACATGGCGCTGACCGTTTAGCTCACCTTCACGCCTCGTCATCCAGACGTCGGCCAGCGCCGGCCAGGCGTCGGCCCCGGGTTATCAATTCAATGAACTGCACGGAGCTCAGCGCGCGGGCGAACAGCCACCCCTGGCCGAACTTCACGCCTTCACTGCTGAGGAATTCGGCCTGGGCCTCATGTTCGATGCCTTCGGCAATCACCTTCAGGTGCAGCGACTGGGCCATGTGAATGATGTGCGGGGCCACACCGCTGCTGGCGGCGTCATGGCCCAATGCGTCGATGAACGCCTTGTCGATTTTCAGGCAATCCACCGGCAGGGTTTGCAAATAGGCGAGGCTGCAATAGCCGGTGCCGAAGTCATCGATCAACACCTGGTGTCCGACATCCCGCAAGGCTTGCAGGTTTTCCCGGGCCACCACCACATCGACCAGCCCGCGCTCGGTGACCTCAAAGGCAATTTGCTGCGCAGCGACACGGTGCAGGGTCAGCAGCCGCGCCATCACCTGACCAATCCGCGGAACCATCACATCACACGCCGCGAGATTGACCGAGATGTACAGTTGCGGGTTGGCACGCAGCAACTGGCCGAGTTGCTCAAGCAGGCGTTGCAGGACGAAGTCCGTCATCTGGCGAATCTGCCCGGTGTTCTCCGCCATCGGGATGAACAGGTCGGGACTGGTCAGAGTACCGTCCGGCCTGCGCCAGCGTAGCAGCGCTTCGGCCCCGACACAGTTGCGGCTATCGAGGTCGAAGATCGGTTGATACAGCACCTGCAACTCGCCACGGCGAATCGCGCCGGTCAGTTCGGCGTCCAGCGACTGCCGCTGGCGCACCAGCAGAAACACCAGGAACCCAACGCATATACCCAACGCGAGGCTCGCCGGCAGCAGCCACCACCAGACCGCCGGGATGTGCATGCCGGTACGCGGGCTGATCAATACCAATTGATACTCCGGGTTGTCGGTGGGCATGCGGTATATCAGGCGTGTCTGGGTGATCTGCAGCGCATCACGGTTTTTCGGTGGCCAGGCCTCGGCTGGTGGCCAGATCTGAGAAGCACCCAGCACCGGAATCGCCCGCGCGCCATGGTCCAGGACTACCAGCAGGCTGCTGCCCGGTGACAGGTCGACCATATCGGTCAAATGACCGCGAGAGGTCGCGACCCGGAAATTCCCGCGCCCGAGCATCAGCGCGGCGCGGTTTTCATCGGGTTCGGTGGTGGTGTTGAGCCAATAGCTGTAAGTCGGGCCTTTTATGTCTGGCGATCGACTCAGCGACAGCCCTTCCTGGCGAGGGCGATTGGAGCAGATTCGCGAGGAGTCCATGTAGGCGGCTTCGTAGACGAAGCGATAATTGAACGTAACCTGTTGCAAGGTCGCGATCATTTCAGCATCGCAGCCGCGCAACGGTTGCGCTTCAAGATCGTCAAGGCTTTCACGCAGTTGCCCGAAGAGCTGTTCCAGGCGGGCGAGGAAGCGCTCCCCCTGAGCATTCATTTCTTCGCTTTCGTTTTGCTCGACCTGGTGTATGGCGACGAACAGGCTGCCGGCCATCAATAACGTTGCGCTCAAGACAGCAGACAGCAGCCCCAAAAACCAGGGGCGATGGAACCAACTATGGAAGGTCTCTCGAGCAGCAGGCATTGTGTAATATCCGACGGATTACCAATGAGTTATAGCTGCTGATTGGAAAAAAGCCCTGACCGTCGGGCGGGCGTCATTATTTTGTCTGATTCAACACCAAAAGTAGCGCTGCAGTTTGCGCATCCGGAGTGCCATCGAAGCGCGCCGGGCGGAAATGCATCTGGAATGCCGCTATCACATGCCGTGTCGCGACATCGAGCTCGCCGGTTTGTGGCGAGGTATAACCCAGGCGGGCCAATTGCGCCTGAAACCAGCTGATGCTCGGCAATTGTTCGGCGAACTGCATTTGCTGGCGCGCCACCGACTGTTCGTTCGGCCAGATGCCCAGGCCTTCGGCAGCAAGACGCTTCCAGGGGAACAGCGGCCCCGGGTCGAGTTTGCGCAACGGTGCAATATCGCTGTGACCAATAATGTCGCGAGGCCTTATGCCCTGACGCTTGCTGATGTCCTTTAGCAATACGATCAAGGACTGGACCTGATCTTCGGTGTAGGGGTACCACACGCGTCCGGTCGGGGTGTCCTTGAAGCCCGGGTTGACGATTTCGATACCGATGGAACTGGAATTCAGCCAGGTCCGGCCATTCCACTCGCTCTCCCCGGCGTGCCAGGCCCGCACATTTTCATCCATCAGTTTGTAGATGGTGGCGCCCTTGTCGTCGCCGATCAGGTAATGGCTGCTGACTTCACCGTGGGTCAGCAACTGCAACGAACGCTCCAGCGAGGCGTTGGTGTAATGCACCACCACGAACTGCACACGACTGTCGTAATTGGCCGAAGGGTGGCTGGTGTCGAAACGGGGACCGCTGGCGCAGCCGGCCAGCAGAATCAGTGACGCGATCAGAGCAAAATATTTCATGGCGAAGGCAGTACACATAAGACAATAATGCAACAGTGTAACGTAATGCCTGGCGGGCTGACGGCAATCAAACAAAATGGAACAATTGACGATCAGCCCGGCTCCACGCGGTTGCGGCCGGCATTTTTTGCGCGATACAGCGCCTGATCGGCTCTTTTAAGCGCTTGATCGCCATGCTCACCCTGCCTGAACGCCGTCATTCCGATAGACACGGTGATGGTCACCGGCTCTCCCTTGAAGTGGAACGGACAGGCCTCAATCGAGGCACGCAAGCTTTCCAGCAACTTCAGCCCCGCCGCCGGCGCCGTGGATGGCATTAACAGCACAAACTCTTCGCCGCCAAACCGCGCAATGAAATCCGTCCCGCGCAGACGCTTGCGCAACACGCTGGCGATGATTTTCAGCACTTTGTCACCGGCCAGGTGCCCGTAGTTATCATTGATACGCTTGAAATGATCGAGGTCCAGCATGGCCAGCAGCAACGTGTTGCCATGTTGCTGCCATTGTGTGACTTCATGGTCCAGGCGCTCGCTCCAGGCCGCGCGGTTGGGCAGACCGGTCAACGGGTCGACCAATGCCTTCTGACGCTGCTCTTCAAGGTGCTCACGGTAACCTTGGGCCTCCTGCTCCATATGGGCGACCCGCTCGGCCAGGCTATGCAAGCGCACAGCGACCTCTTGCTCGCGCTCATCGCGCTGTTTCTGGTGCTGGTCCATGGTGCCCAGCAAGCCTTCGAGATGGTTTTCCAGGACGTGCTTGAGATCTTCCAGGTCCGCGGCTTCCTGCATGCTGCTTTGCAAGCCATCGACCTGTTCGCGGATCTGCGTGTCCATCTGCCGCGCAGCCGAACGGTTGTCGGCGTGCCCTGCGGTGGCGGCCTGCAAGTTGCTCTGGAACGATTCGAGGCGCTCGTTCAATCGTTGTAGATAGGCTTCGAACTCATGCTGGCCGCTGTCGGTAATGGCCAGCATCAACGTGGCGAAGTCGTCGAGGATCGGCAGCAATTCGTACCAGTTCAAACCGTTTTTCAGACGATCGCGCATGGATTCGGCTTGCGGGCGATAACGTTCGGGCAATGTCAGGTCGTCGAGCAGCCCTAGCAGCGTGTCTTCGATGTGACTGGCCACCGAACTGTAGGAGGGCTCGGGGGAGTCCGGGAGTGCGTAGAGAATGTCGTGTTCGGATGGCGCCTGATCGGTGGCGACCACGTCCTCCGTCGGAATCGGAGGTACGGGCACACTATCCGTCGATGCTTGCGCGGTCAGCTCGTCGGGGTTCGCTTGCGGCTCAGGAGGTGTCGCAATAGTTTCCGGAGCTGGTTGCTCGGCCGATTCGATTTCTGTCGAGGCTGCACTGGATGGTTGAGGCTCCGCAGCCGGAGGTGCAAAAGCCACGGCTGGCTCAGTCGGCACGGACTCGTCCTCAGCTCGCTCAACAGCGGGTACTTCGCAGATTGCTGGCTCAATCACGACCGGGGCCGACTCGATAATCGCCACAGGGCTCTCGGCTACAGGGGCAGCCAGCGCAGGAGAAGTAGCCGTTGAGGCCGCCGTCTCCTGCGCTTCACGACCGCCGAACAACCGCTGCAGCAAGCCCGGCCGATCGGGTTCCGTCGGGGTCTCCAGCTGGCTCAGGGCCTTGCCTTGCAAGCCACTCAGTTCGCTGAGCAACAACGGTATTTCACGTGCCTGACTGACCCGCGCCTCCAGTTGCTTGGCGAAACTCTTGAGTGGCCGGCTCACATCCCGTGGCAGCGGCAATGTTTGCAGTTGAGTGACCAGCGCAGTCAGGGCGGCACTGGTCTGGTTGATCCGGGTTTCCCGACGCTGCTCGGAGTCGAGCACGGCTTTTTCCAGGCGTGGAATCAGCGCGGCCAGGCCGGCGTCCATGTCGTCGGTACGCACGACCTCGCGCATTTCCTTCATGCACTGGTCAACGGCGCGGTCAGTGCCTTCCGCCGCCAGGGTGCTGCGCACCAGTCCACGGCGCAGCAAGTCGAGCCGCGCGTCCCAGCGACGTTCGAGCTTTTCCTGTTGTTCAATGCTTTTGAGGTATTTCTCTTTCCAGCGCTGTGTTTCGTCGCTCATTCATGGGATCCGCGAAGGGCAGGACTCAACGCGGGCAATGCATCGGCCGTGAGCGAACCCGGCAGACGAATCTCTACCGCGACCGGCAGGTGATCGGAAATGGGCTGTGCCAGCACCTCGACCYTTTCCAGGGTCAGGCTCGGGCTCAGCAGGATATGGTCCAGGCAGCGCTGCGGGCGCCAGCTGGGAAACGTCGCTTCCAGTTGTGGCGCAAGCAGGCCGAGATCGCGCAACGCAGAGTTTTGCAGCAGGTCACTGGCATGGGTATTCATGTCGCCCATCAGTACCTGGTGTTTGTAATCGCCAATCAGATCGCGGATGTAGGCCAGTTGCAGGCTGCGCGCCCGGGCACCCAAGGCCAGGTGCATCATGACCACCACCAGCGCTTCCGGGCCTTCGCCGAACCGTACCAGAATGGCTCCGCGACCTTTTGGCCCCGGCAACGGATGATCTTCAATGGCCCACGGACGCAATCGACTGAGCACGCCATTGCTGTGCTGGGCCAGGCGACCAAGGTTGCGATTGAGTTGTTGATACCAGTAGGGGAAGGCGCCGAGCTGGGCCAGGTGTTCGACTTGATTGACGTAGCCTGACCGCAGGCTGCCGCCATCGGCTTCCTGCAAGGCGACCAGATCGAAATCGCCCAGCAGATTGCCGATTTTCTGCAGATTGTCGGCACGCCCGGTGTGCGGCAGCAGATGCTGCCAGCCCCGGGTCAGGTAATGCCGATAACGCTCGGTACTGATGCCGACCTGGATATTGAAGCTGAGCAAGCGCAGACGACTGTCTACGGGCAGGCCCGTGGACTCCAGATGATGCTCGTTGACCCGCGGATCATGCCGGCCAACGACACGTTCAGTACCCCATCGGCGCATGGCAGTGACTGCCCTTAGTTGGCGGCAGCCTTGTTAGCCGCCCGCTCTTTGTCGATCAGTTTGTCGGCCAGTTGCAGGGCCTGTTCAGCACCGCCGGCAGAACCCACGTCAAACCGGTACTTGCCGTTGACGATCATGGTTGGAACGCCGGTGATTTCATACTTCTTGGCCAGTTCACGCGCCTTGACGATCTGACCTTTGATAGCGAAAGAGTCGAAGGTCGCGAGGAACTTGTCCTTGTCCACGCCTTGGGTAGCGAGGAAGTCGGCCATGTCATCCTTGTCGGTCAGTTTCTTGTGTTCTTTCTGAATCGCATTGAACACCGCGGCATGAACGTTGTGCTCGACCCCCATGGCTTCAAGGGTCAGGAACATCTGACCGTGAGCATCCCACGGGCCACCGAACATGGCTGGAATGCGTACGAAATTCACGTCCGTCGGCAGCTTCTCGACCCACGGATTGATCACCGGCTCGAAGGCGTAACAATGCGGGCAGCCGTACCAGAACAGCTCTACCACTTCGATCTTGCCAGGCACAGCGACCGGAACCGGATTGCTCAGTTCCACATAAGGTGCGGCGGGGGCTTCAGCAGCCTGGGCGGTCATGCCGAACAGGCTGGCAGCGGCAAAAACGGCGCTGATGATCAGATTACGCATGCTTCACTCCTGGACAAATTTTATCGCCTCGCGCGACTGTTTTCAGACAGATCCTGACGGGCTTGAGTTCTGTAGTGTAACGGCAGCGGCCACAAAAAAGGGCGGCCAAGGCCACCCTTTTTATACTTGCTGTCACGGATTAATCGAGCGTTAACGTTGCAGGCGATAAGCACCCTGTTCAACACCCGATCCGCCGGCCTCAGTGCAGGCCTTGAATGTAGCTGGACACCGCAGCGATGTCTTCGTCGCTCAGCTTCTTGGCAATGGTCTGCATGGTTTTGGCATCGCCGTCGTTGTTGCGGCCGCCTTCTTCCTTGCGGAAGTCGGTCAGCTGCTTGCCGATGTATTGAGCGTGCTGGCCGCCGAGGTGCGGGAAACCGGCAGCCGCGTTACCTGCGCCATTTGGCGAATGGCACCCGGTGCAGGCTGGCATCCCCTTGGCCAGGTCACCACCACGGAACAGGGCTTCACCGCGAGCGACGACTTTCGGATCGGCGGCGCCGACGCTGCCTTTCTGGCTGGCGAAGTAGGCGGCGATGTCCGCCAGGTCCTGATCGCTCAGGTTGGTCAGCAGACCGGTCATTTCCAGAACGGTGCGCTTGCCCGACTTGATGTCGTGCAATTGCTTGGTCAGGTAGCGTTCACCCTGACCCGCCAGTTTTGGAAAATTTGGCGCCATGCTGTTGCCATCCGGGCCGTGGCAGGCGCCACATACGGCGGCTTTGGCCTGGCCGGCTTTTGCATCACCCGGTTGTACTGCCTCACCTGCAGCATGGGCCATGCCGGAGATGCCCACGGTCAACAGCAGACTCACGATCAATTTCTTCATCAGCTAATCCAACTACGGCTAAGGGTTAAGAGTTATGGACCGGGCTTACTCGCTCATCCAAAGGATGGTGGCTTGGTAATCCTCGGCACTGCAGTCCATGCACAAACCACGCGGCGGCATCGCCTTGAAACCCTGGGTCACGTGTTGCACCAGCGTCTCCATACCTTTCGCCAACCTCGGCGTCCAAGCTTCCTGATCGCCTTTTTTCGGCGCCATGGGGAGTTGGCCGGAATGACAGGCACCACAAACACGGTTGTACACAGCTTCCGGATCCTGTGTAGCCTGAGCGCTGTAAAGCGGCATCAAGACACCGGCAGCTAGCAGCCATTTCGTCATAAAACGACCTTTTCAGGGTTGAGAGCGAGCTGCGTTCTAGTGCGCAATCAAGGTTTGTCGCTCTCGTGAACTTCATCCTACGCTGGGACAAAGCGCACACAAAATCTGCGGCATTATATACTGGCGTCACTGAAACGGAAGCGACACTGCTTGCCGCACCCATTCCTGGCGCCGCCCACATCGGAAATCCCATGCAACTCAAGAATCCCATCCTCGGTCTGTGCCAACAGTCCACCTTCATGCTCAGCGCCGCCAAAGTCGACCAATGTCCGGATGACGAGGGCTTCGAAGTCGCCTTCGCCGGGCGTTCCAACGCCGGCAAGTCGAGTGCCTTGAACACCCTGACCCATGCCAGCCTGGCGCGCACCTCGAAAACCCCGGGGCGCACACAGCTGTTGAACTTCTTCAAGCTAGACGATGAACGCCGTCTGGTCGACCTGCCGGGCTACGGTTATGCAAAAGTACCGATCCCGCTCAAGCAACACTGGCAGCGTCACCTGGAGGCATATCTGGGTGGTCGCGAGAGTTTGAAAGGTCTGATCCTGATGATGGACATCCGCCATCCGATGACCGATTTCGACCTGCTGATGCTCGACTGGGCCGTGGCTGCCGGCATGCCGATGCACATTCTGCTGACCAAAGCAGACAAGCTGACCTATGGCGCGGCCAAGAACACGCTGCTCAAGGTTCAGGCGGAAATCCGCAAGGGCTGGGGTGATCTCGTGACGATTCAGCTGTTTTCGGCCCCGAAACGCATGGGCCTGGAAGATGCCTACACCGTACTGGCTGGATGGATGGAACTGGCGGACAAGGGTGCCGAAGTAGAAGCCCAGTAAGCAGCGAAGGTTGCCTGGGGCGCCCCAGGCAGTTTTCTACAGGCAAAAAAAACCCCGGGCTTCATATGGGGAGGGAGAAGTTCCGGGGTTCAAGCTCTAGACCGCTAGGGCGGGGTCCAGATATCTGCCAACACTTAACACAACATAGGAGCATCGAAGGGCTTCACCAGCCATTCAGTAACTCTGAGTGGTGGTTCGCAAGATTAGTTCAGATTTTTTTCAAATAGCTTTGGAATAACTCTGATAATTTTCCGGACTAAGTGGTTCACGCCCTTCTGCCGCGGCACTATGCCGCAGCAGAACACGACAATTTTCTGTAGGAGCGAGCCTGCTCGCGATGGAATTTCAGTCGAAATCGATGTGCCTGACACTCCATCGTCGGAACGCCGCCCGGAGCAAGCTCGCTCCTACAAGAAGGCTCAGTGAGCCTCATCCCAGTTATTTCCGACACCCACTTCGACCAGCAACGGGACATCCAGTTTCGCGGCCTCGCTCATGTGCACGCGAATTTCATCGCGAACCTGGTCGATCAGGTCTTCACGCACCTCAAGCACCAGTTCATCGTGCACCTGCAAAATGACTTTGGCGTCGAGGCCAGACGCGGTCAGCCAGTTATCTACCGCGACCATGGCTTTCTTGATGATGTCCGCCGCAGTGCCTTGCATCGGCGCGTTGATCGCCGTGCGTTCGGCGGCGGCGCGCTCTTGCGGCTTGTTGGAGTTGATGTCCGGCAGGTACAGGCGTCGGCCGAAGAACGTCTCGACATAACCTTGCTCGGCGGCCTGGGCACGCGTGCGGTCCATGTACTGGCGAACGCCGGGGTATCGGGCGAAATAGGTATCGATGTAGGCCTTGGCGGTCTTGGTGTCGACGCCGATGTCCTTGCCGAGCTTCTGCGCGCCCATGCCGTAGATCAGGCCGAAGTTGATCGCCTTGGCGCTGCGGCGCTGGTTGGAGGTCACGTCGGCCAGTTCGACCTTGAACACTTCGGCGGCGGTCGCGGTGTGCACGTCCAGATTGTGGCGGAAGGCGTTCATCAGCCCTTCGTCCCGGGAAAGGTGCGCCATGATCCGCAGTTCGATCTGCGAATAGTCCGCCGCCAGCAGCTTGTAACCTGCCGGGGCCACGAAGGCCTGGCGAATGCGACGCCCTTCGGCGGTGCGCACCGGGATGTTCTGCAGGTTCGGGTCGCTGGAGGACAGCCGCCCGGTGGACGCCACCGCCTGATGATACGAGGTATGGATCCGCCCGGTACGTGGGTTGATCTGCTCCGGCAGACGGTCGGTGTAGGTGCTTTTCAGCTTGCTCATGGAGCGGTATTCCATGAGCACTTTCGGCAATCGATAGTCGTCTTCTGCCAGTTTGGCCAGCACTTCTTCGGCGGTGGAGGGCTGGCCCTTGGCGGTTTTCTTCAATACCGGCAGGCCGAGCTTCTCGTAAAGGATCACGCCCAGTTGCTTGGGCGAACCGAGGTTGAACTCCTCGCCGGCAATCTCGAAGGCTTCACGCTCCAGCGCCACCATCTTGTCGCCCAGTTCGATGCTTTGCACGCCCAGCAAGGCGGCATCGACGAATGCGCCCTGACGCTCGATTCGCGCCAGCACCGGCACCAACGGGATTTCGATGTCGGTCAGCACGCTGGCCAGGCTCGGAATGGCCGAGAGCTTTTCGAACAGGGTCTGGTGCAGACGCAAGGTGATATCCGCATCTTCGGCGGCGTAAGGCCCGGCCTGCTCCAGGGCGATCTGATCGAACGTCAGCTGCTTCACGCCTTTACCGGCGATGTCCTGGAAACTCACCGTGGTGTGGTCCAGGTACTTCTGCGCCAGGCTGTCCATGTCATGGCGCGTGGCCGTGGAGTTGAGCACGTAGGACTCGAGCATGGTATCGAAGGCGATGCCGCGCACGGTAATGCCGTTGTCCTGATCGCCGCCGATGGCGCAGTTGGCCAGGATGTTCATGTCGAACTTGGCGTGCTGGCCGACCTTGAGTTTGTTCGGGTCCTCCAGAATCGGCTTGAGCGCACGCAGGACCGTGTCGCGGTCCAGCTGTTGCGGCACGCCGATGTAGGAATGGGTCAACGGGATGTAGGCCGCTTCGTTGGCCTGAACCGCGAATGACAGGCCCACCAGTCGTGCCTGCTGCGCATCGATGCCGGTGGTTTCGGTGTCGAAGGCAAACAGTTTGGCGTTTTTCAGTTTTTCCAGCCAGGCATCGAAACGCGTTTGATCGAGGATGGTTTCATAGGCGGCTTCAGCAACGGCGGCCGGTGCTTCGGCCTCTGGTTCACTGAACAGATCGGCGGCCGGTGCTGGCTCGGCGGCAGCGCTCAGTTCCAGGCGTTTGGCGTCGCGATCAAGGTCGTTCAGCCAGCTCTTGAACTCCAGCAGGGTGTACAACTCGTAGAGTTTCGCCGGATCTTCAGGACCCATTTGCAAGTCGTCGAGCCCAACGTCCAGCGGCACGTCGACCTTGATGGTCGCCAGTTGATAGGAGAGGAAGGCCATCTCCTTGTGCTCTTCGAGCTTGGCTGGCAGGGTCTTGGCGCCGCGAATCGGCAGGGTCGGCACGATGTCGAGTTGCGCATAGAGTTCGGTCAGGCCGCCGTTCACACCCACCAACAGGCCAGACGCGGTCTTGGGACCGATGCCCGGAACGCCCGGAATGTTGTCGGACGAATCGCCCATGAGCGCCAGATAATCGATGATCTGCTCGGGAGCGACGCCGAATTTCTCCTTCACGCCCTCCACATCCATGCTGCTACCGGTCATGGTGTTGACCAAGGTAATGTGACCGTCGACCAATTGCGCCATGTCCTTGTCACCGGTGGAGATGATCACCGGACGATCCGCCGCCGCGCTACTGCGGGCCAGGGTGCCGATCACGTCATCGGCCTCGACGCCTTCGACGCACAGCAGCGGGAAGCCCAGGGCGATCACGCTCTGGTGCAGCGGCTCGATCTGCACGCGCATGTCGTCAGGCATGCTCGGACGGTTGGCCTTGTATTCGGCGTACATGTCATCGCGAAAAGTCCCACCTTTGGCGTCGAACACCACAGCGAACGGACTATTCGGATATTGCTTGCGCAGGCTCTTGAGCATGTTCAAGACGCCCTTGACCGCGCCGGTCGGCAGGCCTTTGGACGTGGTCAGCGGCGGCAACGCGTGAAAGGCGCGGTACAGGTAAGAAGAACCGTCCACCAGGACGAGGGGGGCTTGGCTCATGAGCAGGATCAACCTTTTCGGCGGGTCCGGCGCTAGAATAGCGGGACCGTTGACGACAAAGGGACAAGGTTATCATGCGCACACTAAATCGCCTGTTGCTGGCTGGCTTGTTTGCAATCGCACCATTGGCCGTCATGGCGGCGGGCGATGCGCCGACACCGGATCCGGAAGTCACGATCCGCACGGAAGGGGACAAAGTCATTCAGGAATACCGTCAGAACGGTTTCCTGTACGCAATCAAGGTCACGCCGAAGGGCGCACCGCCGTATTTTCTGGTGCGCGCCGACGGAACAGATGCAAACTTCATTCGCTCGGATCAGCCCGATATGCTGATTCCGTCATGGAAGATCTTTGAGTGGAAGTAGTTTCTTAATTTCAATTGGCGCTGGCCCACGAGCAGCGCCCGTACTGGCAGCTTAAACATGTCTGTGTTCACCCCCCTGGCTCGGCCCGAGCTGGAAGCTTTTCTCGCCCCTTATGGCCTCGGCCGCCTGCTTGATTTCCAGGGGATTGCCGCCGGTAGCGAAAACACCAATTTCTTTATCAGCCTGGAGCAGGGCGAATTTGTCCTGACCCTGATCGAGCGCGGTCCGGTTCAGGAAATGCCGTTCTTCATCGAACTGCTCGACGTGCTGCACGGCGCCAACCTGCCGGTACCTTACGCCCTGCGCACCACAGACGGCGTGGCCTTGCGCGAACTGGCGGGCAAGCCTGCGTTGCTGCAACCGCGCCTGGCCGGCAAGCACATCAAGCAAGCCAACGCGCAACATTGCACACAGGTCGGTGAGTTGCTCGGCCATCTGCACCTGGCGACCCAGGCCAATATGATCAAGCGCAAAACCGATCGCGGCCTGGACTGGATGCTGGAAGAGGGCACGCAGTTCCTGTCGCATCTCGGTGCCGAGCAGAAAGACCTGCTGCAACGGGCGCTGGAAGAAATCACCCGGCAGAAAGAAAAAATCCTGGCACTGCCGCGGGCGAACATTCACGCCGACCTGTTCCGCGATAACGCGATGTTCGAAGGCACGCACCTGACCGGGCTGATCGATTTCTACAACGCCTGCTCCGGGCCGATGCTCTACGACGTGGCGATTGCCTTGAACGACTGGTGCTCGGACGACGATGGCGTGATCGATGGACCGCGAGCGCGGGCCTTGCTGGGCGCTTACGCAGCCTTGCGACCGTTCACCGCTGCCGAAGCCGAGTTGTGGCCGACCATGCTGCGGGTGGCTTGCGTACGGTTCTGGTTGTCACGCTTGATCGCCGCGGAGTCGTTCGCCGGACAGGATGTGTTGATTCACGATCCGATGGAGTTCCAGTTGCGCCTGGCGCAGCGGCAGACGGTCAATACGCCGTTGCCTTTCGCCCTTTAAAGCAAAAGATCGCAGCCTTCGACAGCTCCTACGGACCGCGGTAGGAGCTGCCGAAGGCTGCGATCTTTTTATGGGTTTATAACGACTCCAGACACCCTGCCAAATCATTCCCCAGCTTCTCCAACACCTGCTCATAGCCTAGGGCAGTCGCCGGCGTATACCCGCCCAGCGCATCCAGTTCAGCCAGTTTCACCGGCAAACCCGCCACCAGGGTTTCCGCCAGGCGCGGCCGCAGAGGCGGTTCGCTGAACACGCAGGTCTTGCCGACTTCCTGCAATCGCGCGCGCATCGCCGCGACATGCTGGGCACCGGGTTGCACTTCGGCCGCGACGCTGAACACACCCACGTGCTTGAGGCCGTAGGCGTCCTCGAAGTAGTCGAAAGCTTCGTGGAACACGAAGTAAGGTTTGCCCTGAACATCGGCCAGGCGTTTCTTCAGGCGCGCATCCAGTGCATCAAGGCGCTCGTCGAAGGCTTTCAGATTGCTCTGATAGCGCGCAGCATTGTCAGGATCGGTGGCACTCAGGTCGGCCGCCATTTTCGTAGCGATGACCCGGGCGTTAACCGGCGACAGCCACAGGTGCGCATCCAGGCTGCCCGGGCGGTGATCGTGGTCGTGTTCGTCGACTTCTTCGGCGTGGGAGTGGCTATCTTCGGCGAAGCGGCGCAGTTTCATGCCTGCCAAATCTTGCACGGCGACGCTGGGCAGCGTACGACCATTGAGCACGCGTGGCAGGAAACCTTCCATGTCCGGGCCGATCCAGTACAGCAGGTCCACCGATTGCACCTTGCGCACGTCGGAAGGGCGCAACGCATAGTTATGCGGCGATGCTCCAGGTGGCAGCAAGACCTCGGGAATCGCCACACCGTCCTGCACCGCCGCGGCGATCAATTGCAGAGGCTTGATGCTGGTAAGGACCTTGACCTCGGCCTGCGCCGAACCGATCAGCAGAAAACTTGCGGTAAATGCGACAAAGATAGAAAAAAGTCGGGACACGATGACCACTCGAAGAGGCGAGAACGGGTAACATAATAACGTCTCTCACAAAACTCGTCGCCGCCCATGCTAAAAACACCGATCGCCAGCCGTCCCCACGACCACTCACATTGCGTTCACAGCGCTTTGTCCGAGGCCGATGCCCTGTGCGCACGTCAAGGCCTGCGCCTGACCGCGTTGCGCCGGCGAGTGCTGGAACTGGTGTGGCAAAGCCACAAGCCGCTGGGTGCCTACGACATTCTCGCGGTCCTCAGCGAGCAGGACGGTCGCCGTGCTGCGCCGCCGACGGTGTACCGCGCGCTGGATTTCCTGCTGGAAAACGGCCTGGTCCATCGGATCTCCTCGCTCAACGCCTTCATCGGCTGCAATCACCCGGAACATGCTCACCAGGGTCAGTTCCTGATCTGCCGTGGGTGCCACGCCGCCATCGAGCTCGAACAAAAATCCATCAGCGACGCGATCATCGCCAGCGCCAGGGATGTCGGGTTTATCGTCGAAAGCCAGACCGTTGAAGTGGTCGGTCTCTGCTCGGGTTGCCAGGGGGCTTGATGAGCAACGCGCTGATCCGTCTTGAGCAGGTTGCCGTCACGTTCGCCGGGCAACCGGTGCTGGACAACATCGAGCTGAGCGTCGAACCGGGGCAGATCGTTACCCTGATCGGCCCCAACGGCGCCGGCAAGACCACACTGGTGCGTGCCGTGCTCGGCCTGTTGAAACCGGACAGCGGCAGCGTATGGCGCAAGCCGAAACTGCGGGTCGGTTACATGCCGCAAAAACTTCACGTCGATCCAACCCTCCCGCTATCGGTCCTGCGATTCTTGCGCCTGGTGCCGGGCGTGGACCGTGCGATGGCCTTGGCGGCACTCAAGGAAGTCGGTGCCGAACAGGTGATCGACAGCCCGGTGCAAAGCGTTTCCGGTGGCGAAATGCAGCGCGTGTTGCTGGCCCGGGCCTTGTTGCGCGAGCCGGAACTGCTGGTGCTCGACGAGCCGGTGCAGGGTGTCGATGTGGCCGGCCAGGCTGAGTTGTACAGCCTGATCACCCGCCTGCGCGACCGTCACGGTTGCGGCGTGCTGATGGTCTCCCACGATTTGCATCTGGTGATGAGCACCACGGACCAGGTGGTTTGCCTTAATCGCCACGTCTGCTGTTCCGGCCATCCCGAGCAGGTCAGCGGCGATCCGGCTTTCGTCGAGCTGTTCGGAAAAAACGCACAAAGCCTGGCGATTTATCACCACCACCACGACCACGCCCACGACTTGCATGGCTCGGTGGTCAAGGCGCCCGCGTCGGGTAAACCCCATGTTCACGGAGATAGCTGCAAGCATGGCTGATTTTCTGCTCTACGCCCTGCTTGCAGGCCTGGCCCTGGCCGTCGTTGCAGGCCCGCTGGGGTCTTTCGTGGTCTGGCGGCGCATGGCCTATTTTGGCGACACCCTGTCCCACGCGGCATTGCTCGGTGTGGCCCTGGGCTTCCTGCTGGATGTCAGCCCGACCGTTGCCGTCACCGTCGGCTGCTTGCTGTTGGCAGTGTTGCTGGTGACATTGCAACAACGCCAGCCGCTGGCATCCGACACACTTTTGGGAATTCTCGCACCCAGCACGCTCTCTCTGGGCCTGGTGGTACTAAGCTTCATGCACGAAGTGCGGATCGACCTGATGGCCTATCTGTTCGGCGACCTGCTGGCGATCAGTCCGACCGATCTGGCCTGGATTCTTGGCGGTAGTGCTGCGGTACTGGTCTTGCTGGTTGCGTTGTGGCGCCCATTGCTGGCGATCACGGTGCATGAAGAACTGGCCCGGGTCGAAGGCCTGCCGGTGGCTGGATTGCGCCTGGCCCTGATGCTGTTGATCGCCGTAGTAATTGCCGTGGCGATGAAAATCGTCGGCGTGTTGCTGATCACTTCATTGCTGATCATCCCGGCGGCTGCGGCACAACGTCACGCCCGCTCGCCAGAGCAGATGGCACTGGGCGCGAGCCTGCTGGGCATACTCGCCGTGTGTGGCGGGCTGGCACTGTCCTGGTTCAAGGACACCCCCGCTGGCCCATCGATTGTGGTGGCAGCCGCCGCACTGTTTCTGCTGAGTTTTGTTCTGCCCCGTCGAGGGGTGTAGACTTGCTCGTTTTTTGCGCAAATAGAGAGTCGCAGGAATGAAGTCGTTCGCCTCCCGTTATCTGCTCCTTGTCGCATTTTCTTTGCTGCTGGGCGCCTGCCAAAGCACGCCATCGGAAGCCACCAAGGCCGCCGATGCACGGGCCACGGCCATCGTGCAGCTGGAGCAAAACATCGCCAGCGATGAACTGGCCACCGCCGAGGACCAATTGGCAGCCTTGCAGGCCGAATCGCCCAACGATGCTTCCCTTGAGCAATACCAGCGGCAACTGGCCGAAGCCTACCTGCGCCGCAGCCAGATCGTGCTGCAAAAGGGTGATGTGGATGCCGCCGCGACCGCCCTGAGCCGTGCCCGCGCGTTGATGCCCAAGGCTCCGGCACTGACCGGCGGAGTCAACGGCTCGATTGCCCAGGCGCGCAAGGCCGAGCTGGAAAAAGCCGAAGCCGCCCTCAAGGCTGCCGAAGCCAAGCCAAAAGCCAAGGTTATCGACCTGACGGCTGAAAGCACCACGATCGTGCTGAATATCAACGATATGGGCAAACTGCGTCGCCAACTGGATGCCATTGCCGCTGATGTGGTGAATTTTCAGTGCGACGTGAGCATTCAGGCTCCACGCACCAATGATTACCCTTGGCTGGCTAACTTGCTGACCAAACGGGTGAAGAAGCTCGATCCTGAGTTTGATCTGAAGCTTGAGCGGCAGATTTTGCGCAGTGTTCCGGCGCAGATGGTTCTTAGCCCTCGGAAACCCTGAAAAGCTTCGCGGGCAAGCCCGCGAAGGCATCCTTTCTGGCAATAAAAATGCTCAGGCCGAAATCGCCTTGGCCTTCGCATACCTCTCCCAAACCCGATGCCGACCAATCGCTGGAGTGAGCCTCTTCAGCCGTTCCTTTTTTCTGACCTTTGATCGCGTTATTTCCAAATGACAGGACAAATGCGAAATAAATGCTAAGAACCTCTATACGGACAGGCTAAAATGCGCGCCCGGCTAACCGCTGATCCTTTTCTAACGCGCCCCACAAGGTTCGCTACGTGATCGAGTTTCAAAACGTCCATAAAACCTACCGCATCGCCGGTAAGGAAATCCCCGCTCTGCATCCGACCAGTCTGACGATTGAGAACGGGCAGGTTTTCGGCTTGATCGGTCATTCCGGTGCAGGAAAAAGTACCCTGCTGCGTCTGATCAATCGCCTGGAAAACGCCAGTGGCGGCAAGATCACCGTCGACGGTGAAGAAGTCACCGCGCTCGACGCCAATGGCCTGCGCCGCTTCCGTCAGCAGGTCGGGATGATTTTCCAGCACTTCAACCTGCTGGCCTCCAAGACTGTCGCCGACAACGTCGCGCTGCCACTGACCCTGGCCGGCGAGCTGTCGCGCAGCGAGATCGACTCGCGCGTGGCCGAGCTGCTGGCGCGGGTCGGTTTGTCCGACCACGCGAAAAAGTACCCGGCGCAATTGTCCGGCGGACAAAAGCAGCGTGTCGGCATTGCCCGCGCCCTGG
Organism: Pseudomonas sp. P4_C4; assembly: GCF_056402055.1. Classification (NCBI taxonomy): domain Bacteria; kingdom Pseudomonadati; phylum Pseudomonadota; class Gammaproteobacteria; order Pseudomonadales; family Pseudomonadaceae; genus Pseudomonas; species Pseudomonas sp. P4_C4. The sequence goes on from NZ_JBFUID010000003.1 coordinate 46,049, forward strand.
CGACCAAGCCAAAAATCCTGCTGTGCGATGAAGCCACCAGCGCCCTTGACCCGCAAACCACCGCATCGGTGTTGCAGTTGCTGGCCGAGATCAATCGCGAGCTGAAACTGACCATTGTGTTGATCACCCACGAGATGGACGTGATCCGTCGGGTTTGCGACCAGGTAGCCGTGATGGACGCCGGCGTGATCGTCGAGCAAGGCTCGGTGGCCGAGGTATTCCTGCATCCGAAGCACCCGACCACCAAGCGTTTCGTGCAGGAAGACGAGCAGATCGACGAAAGCGAGCAGCGTGACGACTTCGCTCACGTACCGGGGCGCATCCTGCGCCTAACCTTCCAGGGCGAAGCGACCTACGCGCCTCTGCTGGGCACTGTCGCCCGGGAAACCGGTGTGGACTACAGCATCCTGGCCGGTCGTATCGACCGCATCAAAGACATCCCTTACGGGCAACTGACCCTGGCCGTGACCGGCGGTGACATGGAAGCGGCCTTTGCCCGCTTCACCGCAGCCGACGTCCACATGGAGGTGCTGCGCTAATGGAAGCCCTGACAAGTTTCTTCGCCAATATCGACTGGTTCGAAATCTGGCTGGCCACCGGCGACACCCTGCTGATGCTCGGCGGTTCGCTGCTGTTCACCGTGCTGCTCGGCTTGCCCCTGGGAGTGCTGCTGTTCCTGTGCAGCCCGCGCCAGTTGCTGGAAGCCAAAGGCGTCTACGCGTTGTTGTCGCTGGTGGTGAACATCCTGCGTTCGCTGCCGTTCATCATCCTGTTGATTGTGATGATCCCGTTCACCGTGTTGATCACCGGCACGTCCCTGGGTGTCGCCGGTGCGATTCCGCCGCTGGTGGTGGGTGCCACGCCGTTCTTCGCCCGCCTGGTGGAAACCGCCCTGCGTGAAGTGGATCGCGGCATCATCGAAGCGACCCAGGCCATGGGCGCGACCACCCGACAGATCATCACCAACGCGTTGCTGCCGGAGGCTCGTCCGGGCATCTTCGCGGCGATTACGGTGACAGCAATTACACTGGTGTCCTACACGGCTATGGCCGGTGTCGTGGGTGCCGGTGGTCTGGGTGACCTGGCGATTCGCTTCGGATACCAGCGTTTCCAGACCGATGTGATGGTCGTGACGGTGGTGTTGCTGCTGGTACTGGTCCAGGTGCTGCAAACCGTCGGCGACAAACTGGTTGTGCATTTCTCCCGTAAATAAGACATGAGCCGGCCATTCGCTGGCAGGCGCCGGAAACCGGCGCCGCAAGCGGGCACCCACAAGGAGTTAGCTGAATGAAAAAACTACTCGTCGCCTTCGCTGCTGTTGCCGCATTCTCGGCCCACGCGGCCGACACCCTGACCGTCGCGGCTACTCCGGTTCCGCACGCCGAGATCCTCGAATTCGTGAAGCCGGCCCTGGCCAAAGAGGGCGTGGACCTGAAGGTCAAGGTATTCACCGACTACATCCAGCCGAACGTGCAGGTCGCGGAAAAGCGCCTGGACGCCAACTTCTTCCAGCACCAGCCGTACCTGGATGAGTTCAACAAGGCCAAGGGCACCCACCTGGTGTCGGTGGCGGGCGTGCACCTGGAGCCTCTGGGTGCTTACTCCAGCAAGTACAAGACCATTGCTGAACTGCCTGGCGGCGCCAACGTGGTGATCCCGAACGATGCGACCAACGGCGGCCGTGCGCTGTTGCTGATGGCCAAGGCCGGCCTGATCAAGTTGAAGGATTCGAACAACATCCTGTCGACCGTCAAGGACATCACCGAGAACACCAAGGACCTGAAAATCCGCGAACTGGAAGCCGCGACTATCCCGCGCGTGCTGACCCAGGTCGACCTGGCGCTGATCAACACCAACTACGCGCTGGAAGCCAAGCTCGATCCGTCCAAGGACGCGCTGTTCATCGAAGGCAGCGACTCGCCTTACGTGAACATTCTGGTGGCTCGTCCGGACGACAAGGACAGCGAAGCGATGAAGAAACTGGTGGCTGCCCTGCACAGCCCGGAAGTGAAGGCTTTCATTCTCGAGAAGTACAAAGGCGCGGTGGTGCCGGCGTTCTGACCGACTGCTTGCAACGAAAAGGGGGCGCATCGAATGCGCCCCTTTTTTGTGCCGAAACACAGCCCTCCTGTGGGAGCGAGCTTGCTCGCGATGGGGCCGTCACATCCAACATAGATGTTGAATGTCAGTCCGCCATCGCGAGCAAGCTCGCTCCCACAGGGTTTGGTGGTGTTTTCAGTTGCGTTTGAGCATCACCGGCAACTGCGCCACCAGCTTCGCATTGTTCAACGGCGCCCGAATAAACCCGCGCTGGGTGCCGTCCGGCCCGATCACCGCGAGGTTGCCGCTGTGGTCAACGGTGTAGTTCGGCTTGCTGGTGTCCGCCGGAATGAACGGAATGCTCACCGCGTTGGCGATCTTTTGCAGCTCTTCGGTCGACACTGGGGTCAGGCCGATGAACTGTGGGTCAAAGTAACCCAGGTACTGCTTGAGCTGCTTGGGCGTATCGCGATTGGGGTCGATGCTGACCAGCACGATTTGCAGTTTATCCACCGCTTCTGGCGGCAACTCGCTCTTGATCTGTCGCAGCTGGGCGAGGGTGGTCGGGCAGATGTCCGGGCAGAAGGTGTAGCCGAAGAACAGCAGGCTCCACTTGCCTTTCAATTCATTGATCGCGACCGGCTGGCCGTCCTGATTGGTCATCGTCACGTCCGGCAGATTACGGCTCTGCGGCAGCAAAATGATGCCGGCGTCGATCAGCGCTGTAGGATCGCCCTGATTCTTCCCGGATAGCACCTTGTTGACGGTCAGGCCCAGGATCAGTGCGACCAGGGCAACGAGAATGAAGACGGTTTTCTGGGTTCGAGTCATAGGTTCAACAGTAAGTAGTGGTCTACGAGCAGGGCGATAAACAGCAAGAACAAGTAGTAAATAGAGTACTTGAACGTGTTGATCGCCGCGTGCGGCCGAGTGCCACGGTACAACACCACGGCCCATTGCAGAAATCGCGCACCCAGCCCGAGCGCACACGCCAGGTACAGAATACCGCTCATGTGGATCACGTAAGGCATCAGGCTGACAGCGAGCAACGCGAAGGTATACAGCAGGATATGAATCTTGGTGTAGTGCACGCCATGGGTGACCGGCAGCATCGGGATGTCGGCCTTGGCGTATTCCTCCTTGCGATGGATCGCCAGTGCCCAGAAGTGCGGCGGGGTCCAGGCGAAGATGATCAGCACCAGCAGCAGCGGTTCGGCGCTGACGTGGCCGGTGGCGGCGGTCCAGCCGAGCAACGGCGGGGCGGCGCCGGCCAGACCACCGATGACGATGTTCTGCGGGGTCGCGCGCTTGAGGAATCCGGTGTAGATCACCGCGTAGCCGAGCAACGAGGCGAGGGTCAGCCACGCAGTCAGCGGGTTGGTAAACGCCAGCAGCAGGGCTTGTCCGAGGAGCGCCAATACCAGCGCGAACGTCAGCGCGGCGGCCGGCGAAACCCGGCCTTCGGCGAGCGGCCGTTTGTGGGTGCGCGCCATGATCGCATCGATGCGCCGGTCCACCACATGATTGACCGCCGCCGCGCCACCGGCACACAAAGCGATGCCCAGGTTGCCGAAAATCAGCACCGTCCACGGCACGCCGGCACGGGTCGCGAGGAACATCCCCACCAGTGAAGTGATGAGCATCAGCACCACGACTTTGGGTTTGGTCAGCTCCAGGTAGTCACGCCAGATCGCCTGACTGGGACGTTCGCCGATCAGAATCGCCATGGCATCTCTCCTTTTATTGTTATGGGCCCGGCTGAGTGTTTACGTGGGCTGAAGTGCCAGCGCATTGGCTGTTTGACCCGGACCAGACTGGTTCTGGCGTGGTAATTGACCAGCACCATGGTTAGCAACAGCGCCGCGCCGCCCGCGTTATGCGCGACGGCCACTGGCAGCGGCAGATGGAACAGCACGTTGCTGATGCCCAGTGTGATTTGTGCACCAAGGGCAATCAGCACCAGACCTGCCAGGCGCGTCATGCCGACAACCTTCAATTGCCAGGCCAGACCGAGCAACACCAGGGTGACCAGCAATGCACCGATGCGATGGGTCAGGTGAATGGCCGTACGGGCATCGCTGTCCAGTTGCCCGCCGAGATAGTTCGGACCGATGTGTTGGGTCAGGTGAAAGCCATTGGCGAAGTCGGCAGGTGGCAGCCATTGGCCGTGGCAAGTAGGAAAGTCGATACAGGCCACGGCGGCGTAATTGGAACTGACCCAACCACCGAGGGCGATTTGCCCGATCACCAGCAGCAGTCCGGCAGTCGCCCAGTGCTGCAGACGTCGCGGCACGGTCAGCGCCGGCAATACGCCGGACAGGCGCAAGGTCAACAGAAACAACAGGCTCAAGGTCGCGAAACCGCCAAGCAAATGCCCGGTGACCACCTGCGGCCAAAGTTTGAGCGTTACCGTCCACATGCCGAACGCGGCCTGGCCAAAAACCACCGCCAACAGAAACAACGGCAACTTCACCGGTTGCCCCGGATGGCGGCGATGCAACCACGCACGACCGGCCAACACCGTGATCAATATCCCCAGCGTGCCGGCGAAGTAGCGGTGGATCATCTCGTTCCAGCCCTTGTGGGCCTCGACTGGAGTGTCCGGAAAATGCAATTCGGCATGGGCCAGCTGGGCTTCGCTTTTCGGCACGCTGATGAAGCCGTAGCAGCCGGGCCAGTCCGGGCAGCCGAGGCCGGCGTGGGTCAGGCGGGTGTAGGCGCCGAGCAACACCACAATCAGTGCCAGCAAGGTGGCAAACAACGCGAGGCGAAATCCAGGTTTGGCCATGACGATGCCCTTATCCGATATTCGACAGTTTCAGCAGGTGACGCAGGTCGTTGAGCAGGTCCTTGCCCTTCACCGACGGGTCGTAGCGCAGCACCAGATTGCCGTGGGGGTCGATGATCCACAGGTTCGGCGCATCACTGCTCTGAGCGCCTTTTGTATAGGCAGGCAAGTCCAGTGAATAGCGTTGCAACTGCGGGTACTCGCGTTGAAGTTTAGTCTCGTAATCGCTGTTCAGCGTCTGCGTGGCGGCCAATGCATGGCTGGCGCGGGACGCATCGCGGCCGAGGCCGATCTGGATCTGCCGCGCCAGATACACCAGTTGCTGGCAGTCCACCGCGCAATCCTTGGGCGCCGTCACCAGCATCTGCCAGCGATCTTCCTGGGCCTGCACGCCGATATCGGCGCGGGTCTGGCCGTTGCCGATCAGTTCGCCGTGATAACTGCGGCCCTCGGGCACCCAGAAATTCAGCTTGTACATGCCGGTGGCGAGGATCATAGGACCGATCACCCCGAGCAAAATCAACAGCAGTTGCATGCGGCCCTTGCGCCGGTTCACCGAAGGTTTCGCCTCAGACATGCTGGGTGGATTCATGGCCGCTCCCATGGTGTTTCTCCTTTGCATTGTGCCAGCCGAGATAGAGATAAAGACCGAACAGGGCGATCGCCATGGCGAACCACTGCACGGCATAAGCGATGTGTTTTTCCGGGCCCATGGCTACCACCGGCCAGTCGGCCTGATAGGTGGCGGGGCCGGTTTCGGCGCGTAGCTCAAAGGCAAAGCCTTCGCGGTTCAGTACTGTCCAGAGTTTGTTTGGCTCAACAGCCGTAATCAGCTTCGGCCATGTCGACGTTGTGGGATCTGCGTGCAATTGGAACGTCGCACCGGGGGAGACGTAGACCCACGCGTCGAGGCTGACCGCTTCGGTGGGTGTCTTGAATTGGGGTGGCGTGCGGCGCTCCGGCCACGGCAGCCAGCCGCGATTGACCAGCAGCCAGAGCCCGCTGGCCTGATCGTGAAACGGTTGCAACAGCTCGACACCAACCCTGCCGTTGCGTTGACTGTTGTCCAGCAGCAGGCTGTGTTCGACATCGAACTGGCCGTGCAGGCGAACCCGGCGGAAGGCCGGGTCTGTAGTGTGTTGCAGTTCGGTGCTGGCCATCGGCTCGGCGACACGGCGCTCGGCGTAGGTTTGCAGCAGCGCGCTTTTCTCCGCGCCCCGGCTCAACTGCCAGAACCCCAGGGACACCAGCAGCGGCAGCAACAGCGCCACCACAAGCGTTGGCACGATACCCGGCCGAAAGCACTTCATGGCATAGCCAGAAAGTCTGGTCATCGCGATAGCTATACTCAAATGCATCGCTTGTCCCCCCGGAGTCTCACCATGCTCAAAGCAGCCATCGTCCTGATGCTGATTGCCACGGTTGTCAGCCTGTTCAGCGGCCTGTTTTTTCTGGTCAAGGACGACAGCCGCTCAAACCGCCTCGTCATTGCCTTGAGTGTGCGAGTGACGCTGGCCGCCCTTACCCTCGGTCTGATCGCCTGGGGGTTTTTCAGCGGCCAACTGGTCTCCCATGTCCCCTGGTAGCTGTAGGAGCGAGCTTGCTCGCGAAGGTGTGTCAGACACTTTGATTTCGACTGATACACCTTCGCGAGCAAGCTCGCTCCTACAAGCTGCTTTAGAGCACATAGACGAAAACGAACAGCCCGATCCACACCACATCCACGAAGTGCCAGTACCAGCTCGCCGCTTCGAAGCCGAACTGGTGCTCGCTGTCGAAGTGCCCGCGCATGATCCGCATCAGCATCACGAACAGGATGATGGTGCCAATGGTCACGTGGGCGCCGTGGAACCCGGTGAGCATGAAGAATGTCGCACCGTAGATGCCCGAGCCCAGGGTCAGGCCCAGCTCGCGGTAGGCGTGCATGTACTCTTCGGCCTGGAACGTGAGGAACCCACAGCCCAGCAACACGGTGAACGCCAACCATAGCTTCAGTGCGCCGCGATGGCCCTTTTTCAAGGCATGGTGGGCGATGGTCACGGTCACGCTGGAGCTCACCAGCAACACGGTGTTGAGCAGTGGCAGGCCCCAGGGGCTGATGACTTCCTTGGGCGGCGGAAACAATTTCGAGTCGGGGTTGTTCAGCAACGGCCAGACGAACTCGAAGTTCGGCCACAGCATATGCGCGATGCCTTTGGCGCCTTCACCGCCGAGCGCCGGCCCGGAGATGTGACGCACATAAAACAGCGCGCCGAAAAAGGCGATGAAGAACATCACCTCCGAGAAAATGAACCAGCTCATGCCCCAACGGAATGAGCGATCCATCTGCGCGCTGTACAAGCCGCCGCGGCTTTCTTTGATGACCGTGCCGAACCAGCCGAACAGCATGTAGGCCAGCAGCAACCCGCCGACGAAAAAGATCAGTGGCCCGTGGGATTCCGGGCGCGCCGCTTTCAGATCGTTGAACCAGGTGGCCAGGCCGTACACGGTGGTGACCATGCCGAGCGTGGCGATGATCGGCCATTTGCTCTGGGCGGGAACGTAATAATGTTCATGAGTTGCCATTTATTGTTCTCCTTATCGGGCACGCTCAGCCGCCAGTGTTTACAGCTACCGGTGGATGTCGGGCGGTGATATCGAACAGCGTGTAAGACAGCGTCAGGTGCTTCACATCCTTGGGCATGTCACGGTCAACGATGAAACGCACCGGCATCTCGATCCGTTGACCGGGCTGCAGCACTTGCTGGGTAAAGCAGAAACATTCGGTCTTGTGGAAGTACGCTGCCGCGGTGCTCGGCGCAATGCTCGGCACGGCCTGGGCACTCATCGGCTTATCGGTGGGGTTGTGGGCGATGAAGATCATTTCGTTCACCGCCCCGGGGTTGGCTGTCAGTTCATCGTGCTTGGGATAGAAGTCCCAGGGCATATCGGCAGTGTTGGTCGACAGAAACTGCACACGCACCTGCCGCGAGGTGTCGACCGTCTGCTCACCCTCGTACTGCCCGCCGGTCTTGCCATTAATGCCAAAGGCCTTGCACATCACGTCGTAGATCGGCACCAGTGCAAACCCGAACACAAACATCGCAATCACCACGGTCAGCAGGCGCGTGACCAGTTTCCTCAACGAAATCGAGTCAGCCATGGTTTCCAGCCTCCACCGTGCCCCTTGTAGGAGCGAGCTTGCTCGCGATGGGCGTAAACGAAAACGCATGCTGTCTGGAAAAACGCGTCGCTTTCACATTCATCGCGAGCGAGCTCGCTCCTACAGGGGCCAAGGTATTCATTTCACTTCCGGCGGCGTGGTGAAGGTGTGATACGGCGCCGGTGACGGGATGCTCCACTCCAGGCCTTCAGCCCCGTCCCACGGTTTGGCCGGTGCTGGCGGACCGCCGCGAATGGTCTTGATCACGATGAACAGGAAGAAGATCTGCGTGGCGCCGAACATGAATGCACCGATCGACGACACCATGTTGAAGTCGGCGAATTGCAGGTTGTAGTCCGGAATCCGTCGCGGCATCCCCGCCAGCCCCACGAAGTGCATCGGGAAGAAGGCCATGTTCATGCCAATGAACGACAGCCAGAAATGCAGCTTGCCGAGGGTTTCGTCGTACATGTGGCCGGTCCATTTCGGCATCCAGTAGTAGGCCGAGGCGAAGATCCCGAAGATCGCCCCCGGCACCAGTACGTAGTGGAAGTGCGCAACCACGAAGTAGGTGTCCTGGTACTGGAAGTCCGCCGGGGCGATGGCCAGCATCAACCCGGAGAACCCGCCGATGGAGAACAGGATCACGAACGCCACGGCAAACAGCATCGGCGTCTCGAACGTCAGCGAGCCTTGCCACATGGTGCTGGCCCAGTTGAACACCTTCACGCCCGTTGGCACCGCAATCAGCAGTGTGGCGTACATGAAGAACAGCTCGCCCACCAGCGGAATGCCGACCACGAACATGTGGTGCGCCCAGACGATGAACGACAGGAACGCGATACTCGCCGTGGCGTAGACCATCGAGGTGTAGCCGAACAATGGCTTGCGCGAAAAAGCCGGAATGATCGAGCTGACGGCACCGAAGGCCGGCAGGATCATGATGTACACCTCGGGGTGACCGAAAAACCAGAACACATGCTGGAACAGCACCGGGTCACCGCCACCGGCGGCGCTGAAGAAGCTGGTGCCGAAATGGATGTCCATCAGCATCATGGTCACGCAGCCCGCCAGTACCGGCATCACCGCAATCAACAGGAACGCGGTGATCAGCCAGGTCCAGACGAACAGCGGCATTTTCATCAACGTCATGCCGGGGGCGCGCAGGTTTAGGATGGTCGCGATCACGTTGATCGCCCCCATGATCGAACTGATCCCCATCAAGTGAATGGCGAAAATGAAGAAGGTCACGCTTTCCGGCGCGTAGGTCGTCGACAGCGGTGCATAGAAGGTCCAACCGAAGTTCGGCCCGCCGCCGGCGGTGAACAGGGTCGATACCAGCAGCAGGAACGCTGCCGGCAACAGCCAGAAGCTGAAGTTGTTCATCCGCGGCAGGGCCATGTCCGGCGCGCCGATCATCAGCGGGATCATCCAGTTGGCGAGGCCGACGAAAGCCGGCATCACTGCACCGAAGACCATCACCAGACCGTGCATGGTGGTCATCTGGTTGAAGAACTCCGGCTGGACGATTTGCAGTCCCGGCTGGAACAGCTCGGCACGGATCACCATGGCGAACGAGCCGCCAAGCAGGAACATGGAGAATGCAAACCACAGGTACAGCGTGCCAATGTCCTTGTGGTTGGTGGTCAGCACCCAGCGCATCAAGCCTTTGGCTGGGCCGTGGGCGTGGTCGGTGGCGGTGGCGGTATGAACATGTTCATCGATTACAGCAGTCATGTCCTGTCTCCTGCAAACAGATGGGCTGGGCAGGCCGGGGTGCATAGCCCCGACCGGTTCCGTACGTGCGCAATAGACCGGGTCATTTGCTTTCCGCCTGTTTCAGCTCCAGTACTTCTTTAGGCGTGACCATGTCGCCCTTGTTGTTGCCCCAGGCATTACGTTCATAGGTCACGACTGCCGCGATATCGACTTCCGAGAGTTGCTTGCCGAACGCCGCCATGGCGGTGCCGGGCTTGCCGTGGAAGACCAGGCTCAGGTGAGCCTCTTTTGGCCCGGTGGCGATTTTCGAGCCCTTGAGCGCCGGGAACATCGGCGGCAGGCCCTGGCCTTCGGCCTGGTGACAGGCCACGCAGGTGGTGTGATAGACCTTGTCGCCGCGATCCTTGAGTTCATCGAGCGTCCATTCCTTGCTGGTCAGCTCTTTGAGCTGCGCGGCCTCGACCTTGCGATCGGCCAGCCATTTTTCGTAATCGGCCTTTTCCTTGACCTCGACCACCGTCGGCATGAAGCCGTGATCCTTGCCGCACAACTCGGCGCACTGGCCACGGTAGATGCCGGGCTTGTCGATGCGGGTCCAGGCCTCATTGACGAACCCGGGAATCGCATCGCGCTTGACCGCGAAAGCCGGCACCCACCAGGAGTGGATCACGTCGGCGGAGGTCACCAGGAAGCGCACCTTGGTGCCGACCGGCAGCACCAATGGCTTGTCGACTTCAAGCAGGTAGTGCTCGCTCTTGGTTTCCTTGTTGTGGATTTGATCCTGGGGGGTGGTCAGGTTGCTGAAGAACTCGACGTCCTGGCCCAGGTATTTGTAATGCCACTTCCACTGGTAGCCGGTGATCTGTATATCGATCTCCGGCTCGCTGGCGTCGTACATCTTGATCAGGGTTGCGGTAGCGGGAACCGCCATGGCCACCAGGATCAGGAAGGGCACGATGGTCCAGAGGATTTCGACGGTGGTGCTTTCATGAAATTTGGCGGCCACCTGCCCGGTCGAGCGGCGGTGGAGAATCATCGACCAGAACATGGCACCAAAAACGATGATGCCGATCACCACACAGATCCAGAAAATGGTCATGTGCAGGTCGAATACTGCGTGACTGATTTCAGTCGCTCCAGGCGCCATATTCACAGTCCAGGCCGCTTGCGCCTGACTGAAAATCGACCACAACAGGAGGCCCATCCAGACATGTGGATGTCGCATCATTGCGGGTTCCCCTTATCGTTCTTGTTATCCCGCCGGCTTTCACCTGCGGCAAGGGAGCGGCTGCATCAGACTACGAACTTGAATCGCCGGGCCTTGCTGCACATGCAGTCGGGCGTCATCAGCTAGCTCCATTCCAACCCGAGTATAGACAGCACCTCTGACCTCGCAATGCGAAGGCGTAAATCATCTGAGACAGCATTAACTTGCTTTGCAAGGCACGAATGGAGAAGGATGCAGACGAGTGGTGGCTAATCGATATAACGGGGCCGTCTCAAGGATGAAATAATTATGACAAATGCGTCTTAGCATTTTTCATAAGCCAGCTAAGTTATGTCTTCCCTATTTCATTGCCTTGTTTCCTGGAGTTTTCATGAACACCGCCGCATTGCGCGAGCAGATCCAAAAAGCCCAACAACATGAAGCCGAGACCGGCCTGCTGACGCGTCAGCTGGAAAGTAAACTGCCTCATCTACACCCGGCGATCCAGTTGCCGGAGACCGATACCAACGGCGTACTGACGCGATTTGTCGCCGCCTACATCGAAGAAGTGCCTGATCTGCTGGATGCAGCCAATGAAGTCGCCAGGGAAGCGGGCATTGAGTCACAGATCAAACCGGTGCTGGAAATCGCCGAGCAGTACTTCCTCCAGCCGCCAGCCATCATGGACGGCCACGTCGGGCTCGACAGCCTGCTGGATGAAGCCTATCTGGCGCACCGGTTTGTCGAAGAGGTGAACGACCTGTACATCAAGCATTTCGGCCAGCCACTGATCCCCTTGGACATGACTGTCGCCAACCTGATTGCTCACCAATTGATCGGTGAGGAGTTTGCCAACCAACTGGACGAAGTAGTGCATCACGCCATCGACGAGATGCTCAATGACGAAAGCTTCGCGCTGGAGTCGGTGGAAGCCTACCGTGAAAAGCTCAACAGCCCGGACACCGGCGCCGCGTGGAAACGCTGGCCGTGCATGTCCCGCCGTTTGGGTGTGGGCCTGGAACTGGATCAGCCGGCAGCTTGATCCAGAGCTCAACACAGTACCTGTAGGAGCGAGCCTGCTCGCGATTCAGTCGACGCGGTTTGTCAGGCAGACCGCGTTATCGTTCATCGCAAGCAGGCTCGCTCCCACAAAGGACTGTCGTTAAACCACTGTCGAACCGACGCCGGTATTCGTCCGCACCCGCCCCTCGAGCCTGCGCTTCAACCCCCGCGATTCAATCAACAGCTTCGAACCCTTGGCCGCATTCGCCCGCCCCCATTCCTCCAGCAGTTCCAGACACGAGTGATCGATGTAGCTCAAATTGTTGAGTGGCACATGCACTGTTGTGCCCGGCGCAATGCTGCCCAGCACCTGGGTCAGCGCCGGCACTTTGAGGAAGGTCGCCGCGCCCACCAGGCGCAATTCCATTTGCCCTTCCTGAGGCAGGTCGATCAGGCTGATTTTCAAGCGCGAGGCTTTAAGCGCCAGCTTCACCAGCGTCAGACCGAAGCCAATCAACACGCCAGTCAGCAGGTCCGTGAAAACGATGGCGAGCGCGGTTGCCGCGTAAGTGAACATCGGCGCCCGACCATATCGGCCCAAACCACGGAAGACCTTGAGATCCACCAGTTTGAAACCGGTGTACACCAGCACGCCCGCCAGGCTCGCCACCGGAATGCTTTGCAGCACGCTGGACAGCAACAGCACGAACGCCAACAACCACAGGCCGTGGAAAATGGTCGAAAACCGCGTGGTTGCTCCGGCCTGAACGTTCGCCGAGCTGCGCACGATAACGCCGGTCATCGGCAACGCCCCTAGCAGGCCACACAGCATGTTGCCGACACCTTGCGCCGACAATTCCCGGTCGAAGTCCGAGCGCTGACCACTGTGCATGCGATCAACCGCGGCGGCTGAGAGCAAGGTTTCGGCGCTGGCGATGAATGCCACGGCAAACGCCGCGATCAGCAAGGTCGGATCAGCCAGGTTGAGCAGATCCGCTGGCTTCAGCCAGTCGATGGCCTCCGTCAGGTTGGCCGGCACCTCAACCCGTTTGACCTGCAATGCCAACACCAGGCTGGCAAGCGTGGCCAGACCGACGCCGAGTAGCGCGCCGGGAATGAAGCGCAGGGATTGCGGACGGAATTTCTCCCACAGCCACATGACGGCGATCGTCGACAAACCGAGTAAACCGGCTTGCCAGCCAAACGTGGGCAACGCCTGAGCTAGCGCTGCCGGGAAAGCTGCCAGGTTATCCAGGCCCGAGGGCTTGGGCACGGCATCAAGCATTACATGCACCTGAGACAGCACGATCAACACGCCAATCCCGGCCAGCATGCCGTACACCACCGCAGGCGCCGTCACCCGAAACCAGCAGCCCAGCTTCAATCGGCCAGCAACCAGTTGCAGCAAACCCGCCAGCAACAGAATCGGCCCGAGCATGGCGATGCCATGCTGGCGGACCAACTCGAATACCAGAACGGCCAGGCCCGCCGCCGGGCCGCTGACTTGCAGTGGCGAACCGGCCAACCAGCCGACCACCAGACCACCGATGATGCCGGTGATCAGACCCTTGGCCGGCGGCAGCCCCGAGGCAATCGCGATGCCCATGCACAGGGGCAGGGCGACCAGAAAAACAACCACCGAAGCCAGCAGCTCCCGTGGCAGAACAGCTTTGAGTCGAGCAGCACGCATGGTGAATCTCCCGAAGTTTTCTTCAGGCATGGCAAAGCCAGGCTGCCTGAACGGCAGCCTCGGATGAACCACACAACGATTTAGGAGGGTTTAGAAGCGCGCTTTGGGCGTCGCCACAGGAATCGGCAGGCTGCCATTGAGCGGCAGGAAACAGCCTCGATCGGCGTCGTACGCTTTGATTTCGCTGGTTTCGATGTTGTAGACCCAGCCGTGGATAAACAGCTGACCGTTGGCCATGCGCGAGGCCACCGACGGATGGGTGCGCAGATGCTGCAATTGGGCGATCACGTTCTCTTCGGTGAGGATGTGCATGCTTTCGCTTTCGCTGGAGCAGTTGCAGTTCTCCTGCACCATGGTTTTGGCCACTTCGGCATGACGCAGCCAGGCTTTGACCGTGGGCATTTTTTCCAGACTGTCCGGGTTGAGCACCGCACGCATCGCGCCGCAGTCGGAATGCCCGCAAATGATGATGTGATGCACGCCGAGGGCCAGCACGGCGTACTCGATAGCCGTGGAAACACCGCCGTTCATTTGCCCGTAAGGCGGCACAACATTGCCGACGTTGCGAGTCACGAACAGATCGCCTGGGGAGCTTTGAGTGATTAATTCAGGAACAATGCGCGAATCGGCGCAGGCAATGAACATCGCTCGCGGCCGCTGGGCCGTGGCGAGTTTCTTGAAGAGCTCTTCCTGCTGGGGAAAGACCTCATGATGAAAATGCAAAAAGCCGTCAACGATGTGCTGCAACGCTGCATCGGCGGTTTCCGTCTCGGGTTGGGCTGAAGCCGACGCAGCCAACGGCTGTTTATCCTTGTCACTCATCAATTCATCCTCATTGGCGGGCTCAGGGAGTCATCCCGTGTGTTCCGGGGGTGATGCCAGTGGCTGGTTAAAAAACATCCAGGCCAAACATCTCGACCCATCAGTCACTCGATGAACAAGGTAGCGGCCGAATCTTAATTGAAACTGAATAAAACGCTCTAGGACGCGTGTTCCAGGTCACAAAAAACGTGACCAGCCTAAGGCGTGAGCGCGATCTTCAGTACTCAACCATAGGCCAATTGTCCTCAAATCAACGACATTTGGCGACCGGGCGGACAAAAGGCTTCGCAGTCCAGATTGAACCCCTCCCGGTGATTGAGCCCCAGCCGTTTGATCGCTTTGGCAAAGCGCTGCGCCAGCAGGTCCGCAAACGGGCCTTCACCGCGCATCCGCGCACCAAAGCGGCTGTCATAAAGCTCGCCGCCACGGCTCTGGCGAATCAGGCTCAGCACATGCGCCGCCCGTTGAGGGTAGTGGGCCGCCAGCCATTCCTCGAACAGGGGCGCCACTTCAAGTGGCAAGCGCAGCATCATGTAAGCGGCGCTCTGTGCCCCGACCGCATGGGCCTCGGTGAGCAGGTTTTCGAGTTCGCTGTCGTTGATCATCGGAATCATCGGTGAACACAGCACGCCCACCGGGATGCCTGCATCGCGCATGACCCTGATCGCCCGCAACCGGGCCTTGGGCGCTGCGGCGCGCGGTTCGAGGATGCGCTTGAGTTCGTCGTCCAGGGTGGTCAGGCTGATCATTACCGCAACCAGTCTTTGGCTGGCAAGCTCGGTCAGCAAGTCCAGGTCGCGAAGAATCAGCGATCCCTTGGTAACGATGGTTACCGGATGGCGGTAGCGCAGCAACACTTCGAGGGTTCGGCGGGTGATTTGGTATTCACGCTCAATCGGTTGATACGGGTCGGTGTTGGAACCCAGATTGATCGGTGCGCATTGATAACCACGTTTGGACAGTTGCTCTTCCAGCACATCCACGGCATTGGTCTTGGCGATCAGTTTCGTCTCGAAATCCTGCCCCGGCGACATGTCCCAATAGGCGTGACTGGGGCGCGCATAGCAATAAATGCAACCGTGCTCGCAGCCGCGATAGGGATTGATCGAGCGATCGAAGGGCAAGTCCGGCGACGTGTTGCGGGTAATGATGGTTTTCGCCGTTTCGATGCGCACCTCGGTGCCCTGTGTGAGCGGTACTTCCTGGTACCAGCCGTCGTCCTCAACCACCGAATGGCTGGGGGCAAAACGGTTGTGCGGGTTGGTTGCGGTGCCGCGGCCGCGAGGGGGTAGTGAAGTGGTCATCGACGGACCCTCTTGACTGTATATTCATACAGTACACGAAAGCGTCGCTAGCGCCCAGTACCGTTCGGCCTGCGATTCGATGGCAGATCGCTCAGCTGATAATTAACACGCCAGCCGCAAACTAACGAAACATATAGCGCGTGGCTGAATTCAATACCAAATCGTATATTCACCTCTCCTGCAACGCCACCTACACCTAACCAATAAAAGGATTTATTGATGTCTTTTTTTAATCAGCGCGGTATCTTCCTCCAACTGATGCAACCGAGCCTTTCGGAGCCCAATACAGTTGTTTCTCTGCAACTGGCACGCAAGGAACTAAGCTGGGATGCCGATAACGAAAAGCAAGTTGAAGCACTGGTGGATTCGGTTTTTTTCAATGCCGTTTCCTCTGACGGCGGTAATTCTTTCAGCATCAGGGTCGTTGGAAAGGATGTAGACGGTGACGGTGACGTCGATGCCGACGACAAAGCCAAGCTACAGGCGCTGGCAAAGGCTTATGCCAGTATCGTCAATCCCTGAGCCCTGACTTTTCAATCACTGGAAAGCGCTATTGCCGAATGCATGCGGGCTCCCGCATGCATTCCAGGCAGCCACGAGGATAAAAATGTCCACGCCCATAAAAACCGGTGCTTATCTACAACAAATAAAAACGCCGGAAGATGTGCAGGTAGTTATCAAGCTAATAAGGGCAGGCGAGTATCTGAACAAAACAATGGGGCAGTTCGCTGATGCTCTCGCGACTGCTCCATCCGTGACACTCCATATAAAAGACGACGGTAAAACTTTAAAGCTCGATTTTGACCCGTGGTCCGACATTAATGTTACCCCAGACAATAGTATCGACGAAAAGGACAATGCAGCTCTTACGGAGCTTGCACTCGCTTTTTATCATCAACAAATAATTGCTCCTGAGGGCATAGCGTATCTTTATCGTCTTCCCGCTGAACCACCCGAGCTTCGAGTAGATGTTGAGGTCTTCGACATTGATGAAGAGGATCACCAACTGTATAGCCTCGGTGTGTACGAGACCAAATCTGCGGACTCCGGCTCGCCTTTTGAAGGAAGTGAGCGCAACCCTGAAACTGGACAGGTGTTTGACTATGGGACCGCACTGAACGAGTTGCTCAAAACATTCATCAAACTGAAACTGTAACCCGAGCGCGGACTTCACGATTCTTTGACGGTCCGCTCACAGGCCTTTGACCGTGCATGACTAATCCTTGCCACCATCTTCCCGTCCCTTTCTGAACGGTCGCTCAAGCATGCCTTTACCACGTTTTTTATCTGCAATATGCCTGTCGCTGGTCGCACTCGTTAACCTGACATCGGCACTTGCTGACGACAGTGTGATGCACCGTCCGGCAGACTGGGCTCAACCGGTAGAGAAGCAATACAACCTCTTCCAGATGTCGCCGACGCTCTATCGCAGCGCCTTGCCGGACAAGGGGGCGGTGCCGCTGCTGGAGACACTCAAGGTCGGGACGGTGATCAACTTCCTGCCTGAAGCGGACTCCAGTTGGTTGTCTACGCCAGGCATCACTCAAGTACAACTGCCTTATCGCACCAACCATGTGGATGACGCCGATGTACTCAAGGCCTTGCGCGCCATCAAGTCTGCCGAAGCCAAAGGCCCGGTGCTGATGCATTGCAAACACGGCTCCGACCGTACCGGCCTGATGGCAGCCATGTACCGGGTTGTCATCCAGGGCTGGACCAAGGAAGAGGCCCTGAACGAAATGACCCAGGGCGGCTTTGGTGACAGTACCCACTTCAAGGACGGCATCCGCTACATGATGCAGGCCGACGTCGAAAAACTGCGCACGGCCCTGGCCAATGGCGATTGCAGCACCAGCCCGTTCGCCACGTGCTCGATGAAGAGCTGGTTCAAGTCCGCCCATATTGAATAAAAAAAGCCCCCGTTGCATGGCGCAAGGGGGCTTTTTTTCACTCAGTGCTGTTCGTCCGGCTTTTTCTTCAGTTTCGGGTTCGGGAAGAACTGAACCGCCTGAACCTTGGTGTCGGCTGGTTTGAGTGCGCTGGTATTAACCCGCGTACCCAACTCCTTGGGCACCGATAGCCCTTGTTCATTGAGCGTGTCGGAGTAACCGCAGGCCACGCACTCACGGTGCGGGACCTGGTCTTCATTCCACATCATCAATTTGTCCGGCTCGCTGCATGCCGGGCAGACCGCCCCGGCGATAAAGCGTTTTTTCGTAATCACAGGTCCCTCACTCATGCTGCTGCGCCCTCACTCAGGCCGCTGTGGCGCAAGAGTGCGTCAATCGATGGCTCACGGCCACGGAAGTCGACGAACAACACCATAGGCTCCTGGGAACCGCCGCGTGCCAGGATCGCTTCACGGAAGGCGCGACCGGTGTCGGCATTGAGCACACCTTCTTCTTCGAACTTCGAGAACGCATCGGCCGACAGCACTTCAGCCCATTTGTAGCTGTAATAACCCGCGGCATAACCACCGGCGAAGATATGCGCAAAGCTGTTGGGGAAACGGTTGTAGGCCGGTGGTCGCATCACCGAAACCTCGTCGCGCACGCCTTCGAGCACTTGCAGCACGCTGCGGCCGTCGCCGTGGGTGGCGTGCAGTTCGAAGTCGAACAGCGAGAACTCCAGTTGGCGCACCATCATCAGGCCGGACTGGAAGTTTTTCGCCGCGAGCATTTTCTGCAGCAGGTCCTGCGGCAGTGGTTCGCCGGTTTCATAATGACCGGAAATCAGCGCCAGACCTTCCGGCTCCCAGCACCAGTTTTCCATGAACTGGCTTGGCAGTTCGACCGCATCCCAGGCCACGCCGTTGATGCCGGACACGCCAGCATGCTCGACGCGGGTCAGCAGATGATGCAGGCCGTGACCGAATTCATGGAACAGGGTGGTGACTTCGTCATGGGTCAGCAGCGCAGGCTTGCCGCTGTCGGCCGGGGTGAAGTTGCACACCAGGTTCGCCACCGGGCTTTGCAGCACGCCGCCAGCCGTGCGGCGACGGTCGCGGGCGCCATCCATCCAGGCACCGCCGCGCTTGTTGGCGCGAGCGTACAGGTCGAAGAAGAAGCGACCGACGTGCTGGCCGTTTTCCTTGATTTCAAACAGGCGGACATCCGGGTGCCAGGTGTCGAAGCCTTTGAGCTCGGCGATTTCGATGCCGTACAGGCGCTGAACAATGGCAAATAGACCACTCAACACCTTGTCGATCGGGAAGTAGGCGCGCAGGGCTTCCTGGGCCACGCTGTAACGCTGCTCACGGAGTTTTTCACCGTAGAAACCGCTGTCCCAACTCTGCAGATCCGGGCAGCCTTGTTCGGCGGCGTAAGCCTTGAGCTGCTCCAGATCCTGGGCGGCGAACGGCTTGCTGCGCTTGGCCAGATCGCGCAGGAAACTCAGTACCTGATCGCTGGATTCGGCCATTTTGGTCGCCAGGCTCAGCTCGGAGAAACTGCTGAAACCCAAGAGTTTTGCCAGTTCCTGACGCAGGTCGAGGATTTCTTCCATGACCGGGCCGTTATCGTTCTGGCCGGCATTCGGGCCTTGGTCCGACGCACGGGTGCAGTACGCCGCGTAAACTTCTTCACGCAATGCGCGGTCCTGGGCGTAGGTCATCACCGCGTAATAGCTCGGGAATTCCAGCGTGATCAGCCAGCCATCCAGGTCCTTCGCCTGGGCCGCGGCGGCCATTTGCGCCTTGGCGGAATCCGTCAGGCCGGCGAGGGCGGCTTCATCGGTGATGTGTTTCGTCCACGCCTGAGTGGCGTCGAGTAACTGGTTGGAGAAACGGCTGCCCAGCTCGGACAGCTTGCTTTGCACTTCGGCGTAACGCTTCTGCTCGGCTTCCGGCAGGTCGATACCCGACAGACGGAAGTCACGCAGGGAGTGTTCCAGGATAGTTTTCTGCGCCACCTCGAAACCGGCCGCTTCCGGGCTACTGGCCAGGGCTTCGAAGGCCTGGAACAGTTCGCGGTTCTGGCCCAGCTCGGTGGAGTAGGCGCTCAAGGCCGGCAGGCACGACTCGTAGGCTTCACGCAGTTCGGCGCTGTTGCACACGGCATTGAGGTGGCTGACCGGGCTCCAGGCGGCGCCCAGGCGATCGTTGAGCTCGTCCATCGCCAGCACCAGGCCGGCCCACGTTGGCTGTTTGGCCTGGGTCTTGAGGATCTCGACGATGGCGGCACGGTTGTCAGCCAGGATCTGTTCAATGGCCGGTTGTACGTGTTCGGCGCGGATGGCGGAGAACGGCGGCAGGTCGTAGGACTGCAAAAGAGGGTTGTTCACGCTCACGGTTGATACCTTGGCTGGAGAAACATGCAGTCATCTTAATTACAATCGACGCTCACCGCAGCTATCAGCAACAGAGAGAAACCCTATCGTGAACCTTCGCAAGTATCAGAACCACACGCCACTGCTGGGTAAAGGCGCTTTTGTCGACGGCTCGGCGGTGGTGATCGGCGACGTTGAAATTGGCGAAGACAGCTCCATCTGGCCGCTGACAGTGATTCGTGGCGACATGCACCGCATCCGCATCGGCGCGCGCACCAGCGTGCAGGATGGCTGCGTGTTGCACATCACCCACGCCGGGCCGTTCAACCCGGATGGCTTTCCATTGCTGATCGGCGATGACGTGACCATCGCCCACAAGGTCATGCTGCATGGTTGTTCGGTAGGCAGCCGAGTGTTGATCGGCATGGGCAGCATCGTCATGGACGGCGCGGTCGTCGACGATGATGTGATCATCGGTGCCGGCAGCCTGGTGCCGCCGGGCAAGCATTTGCAAAGCGGCTTCCTGTATGTGGGCAGCCCGGTGAAGCAGATCCGCCCGCTGACCGACAAGGAGCGCGCCTTTTTCACCTACAGCGCAGCGAACTACGTGAAGCTCAAGGACCTGCATCTGGCCGAAGGTTACGACCAGCTTTGACCCGGCACTCTTATTCAGGATTCAACATGCATTACCAAACCGTTTTGTTCGACCTCGATGGCACCCTGACCGACCCACGCGAAGGCATCACCCGCTCTATTCAATTTGCCTTGAGCAAACTAGGGATCGAAGAGCCGGACCTGAGCAAGCTCGAACACTTCATTGGCCCGCCGCTGTTGCAGGCGTTCATGCAGTTCTACGATTTCGACGAGCCGAAGGCGTGGGAGGCGGTGAATTTCTACCGCGAGCGCTTCAAGGTCACCGGACTCTACGAAAACCGGGTGTTCGATGGTGTCACGCCGTTGCTGGAAACCCTGAGCGGGCAAGGCCGACAGCTGTATATTGCGACCTCGAAGCCGTGGGTGTTCGCCCGGGAAATCGCCCGGCATTTCGACTTTGCCAAACACTTCAAGGTGATTTACGGCAGCGAACTGGATGGCACCCGGACCAACAAGGTCGAGCTGATTGCTCACCTGATGGCCGAAGAAAACCTGGACCCGGCCAACACCCTGATGATCGGCGACCGCAAGCACGACCTGATCGGCGCACGCAGCAACGGGCTGGACGCGGCAGCGGTGGGTTACGGGTTCGGCAGCCACGAAGAGTTGAGCGCCGAAGCGCCGGCGTATCATTTTGAAACGCTGGTTGAACTGCATCAGGCGTTTTTGCAGAGCTGATACGGCCGACACAAATCAACTGTGGGAGCGAGCTTGCTCGCGATAGCGGTGTGTCAGGCACATTGATTGTGAATGTACCTCAGTCATCGCGAGCAAGCTCGCTCCCACAGGGGACTGCGCAGGCTTTCAAGGTCTGGGTGACGGCGCCAGCCTCTGCCCTTGCTCAACCGCCCAGTTCACCACCTGCGTGGTCAACTGATCGTTCGCCTGACCGAACCCGACCACCACAGCCGGGACCTGCACATCGCTGAGTGGCTGGCGCACTTCAAAGCGGCGGCTGGCGAGGATGCGCTGGTCGTAACTGCGCACCAGCAATGCATCCAGACGCACGACCGTGCTGGCATTCGTGCCCTGGTATTCAGTCTGGAACGCCTGCAGGCTGCCGCCCAATTCAAGATCGGTCTGGAAAATGCTGTCATCGGTGCTCAGCAACGGCACCCGTCCGTCATGCTGGAAACCTTCCAGCAGGCGATTGCGCACCAGCACCGGCGTCGGGTCGCTCCAGCGTGAACCCTTGTAGTGGCTGATCACATCGCCCTGAGGAATCACGGCAATATTCGGACTGTTCAACGCTTCGCTGGACTGGAACTTGCTCAGGCGCAGCGACCAGCGCTGCGGCGTGCCATGGCTGGCCGATGCGCTCTGAGCCGACGGCAATCGATAGACTTCGAAGGGCTCGGGCTTGGGCAGGATCGAGCACGAACTGATCAGCGTGAAGCCAGCGAAGAGGGCAATCCGAATCAGCTTCATGGCGTGAATTCCTTGGTCTTTTCACTGCCCAGCAGGTAACCGCTGGGGTTGGCTTCCAGGCGTGTGGTAATGGTGCGCAACGAACTCAGGGTTTCGCGCATCTCACGCACCGCCGGGCCCAGGCCATTGAGGCCTTGCATGCCGCTGTTGAGAGAATCCTGATTGGCGGTGATCAGTTTGTTGAGGGTGCCACTGCTCTCCTGCAGCGACTTCATCGCCTGCTCGGCGCTGCCCAGCGCTTCCTTGCCATGTTCGTTGAGCAGCCCGTTGGCATTGCGCATCAACGCCGTGGTCTGCTCCAGCATGGTGTTGGCCTGCTTGCCCACCGAGGCCAGTTGCTGCATGGCCTGGCGGATATCGCCGCGCTGCTCGGCAATGGTCCCGGTGGTTTGCTCCAGATGCTCCAGGGTGTTGCTGATGCGCTCGATGTTTTCCGTGGAGAACATCAGGTTGGCGTTATGCATCAGCGTGGTCACCCCGGCCATCAGGTCCTCGCTGTCATTGAGCAGGCGGGCGATGGGCGAGGGCAAGGCGATAATGGTCGGCAGGTTGCCGTCCTTGCCCTTGAGCGTCGGGCTCTGAGGCGTGCCGCCACTGAGCTGGATGATCGAGGTCCCGGTGACCCCGGTCAGGGCCAGCTTGGCATTGGTGTCTTCCTTGACCGGGGTATCGCCGGCCAGGCGAATTCGCGCCAGTACCCGGCGCGGGTCTTTCGGGTCCAGGCGCAGCGAGATCACGTCGCCGACCTTGATCCCGCTGTACTGCACCGAACTGCCCTTGGACAAACCGCTGACGGCCTCGTTGAACACGACTTCGTAGTCCTTGAACTCGGTGTCGACACTGGACTTGGCCAGCCACAGGCCGAACAGCAGCGCGGCCGTCACCACAATCACCGTGAACAGGCCGATCAATACATGATGGGCTCGGGTTTCCATGTCAGACCTCGTTGAGCTGTTGGGCGGCCGTCAATGCCGCGCGGCCACGAGGGCCATGGAAGTATTCGTGAATCCACGCATCGTTGGTTTCCGACACCTTGTCGATGGCGTCCGCCACCAGCACTTTTTTCTGCGCCAGCACCGCCACCCGGTCAGTGATGGTGTAGAGCGTGTCGAGGTCGTGAGTCACCAGAAAGACACTCAGGCCCAGAGCATCGCGCAGGGTCAGGATCAATTGGTCGAACGCAGCGGCACCGATCGGATCGAGGCCGGCGGTGGGCTCGTCGAGAAACAGGATGTCCGGATCCAGCGCCAATGCCCGGGCCAGCGCGGCACGCTTGATCATGCCACCGGACAGCGACGAGGGATACTTCTCCGCCGCCGACAGCGGCAACCCGGCCAGGGCCATTTTCACCGCTGCCAGGTGCTCGGCGTCGTTGCGGCTCAAGCCGGCGTGTTCGATCAGCGGCAGGGCGACGTTCTCGGTTACGGTCAGCGAAGAGAACAGCGCGCCTTTCTGGAACAGCACGCCGAATCGCCGCTCCACCAGCGAACGCTCGTGTTCGGACAAGGACGGCAGGTTTTTCCCGAAGACTTTCACCACGCCTTCGCTGGGCTGGCGCAGCCCGACAATGCTGCGCAGCAGTACCGATTTGCCGCTGCCGGAGCCGCCGACCACGGCGAGGATCTCGCCTTTGTACAAGTCCAGGTCGAGGTTCTCGTGCACGCTCTGGCGGCCAAAGCGGTTGCACAGTCCACGGACTTCAATCACCGCCTCGGAGGGCGCACGGGGGACACGACTCACCAACCCATCTCCATGAAAAACATCGCGGCTATCGCATCCATCACGATCACCACGAAAATCGACTGCACCACGCTCGACGTGGTGTGGGCGCCGACGGACTCGGCGCTGCCACTGACCTTGAAGCCTTCAAGACAACCGATGGCAGCGATAAGGAAGGCGAAGACCGGTGCTTTGACGATCCCCACCAGAAAGTGCTGAACGCCGATGTCCGTTTGCAGTAGCGACAGGAACATCGCCGGCGAGATATCCAGCGCCAGCGCGCAGACCACGGCACCGCCGATAATCCCCGACAGCATCGCCAGGAAGGTCAGCATCGGCAGGGCGATCAGCAACGCCAGGACCCGCGGCACCACCAGCAACTCCACGGGATCGAGACCCAGGGTGCGGATGGCGTCGATTTCCTCGTTGGCCTTCATCGAACCGATTTGCGCCGTGAACGCACTGGCGGTGCGCCCGGCCATCAGGATCGCAGTCAGCAACACACCGAACTCGCGCAGGAAGGCAAACCCCACCAGGTCCACGGTGAAGACGGTGGCGCCGAAAGTGGCCAGCACCGTCGACCCGAGAAACGCCACCACGGCGCCCACCAGAAAAGTCAGCAACGCAACGATGGGGGCGGCGTCGAGACCGGTCTGTTCGATATGGGCGATCATCGGTGTGACGCGCCAGCGCTTGGGACGGAACAGGCCGCGGACGATGGTTTCGATGATCAGGCCGACGAAACCCAGCAGTTGCAGGGTGTCCTGCCAGACGATGTCCACAGCGCGACCAATGCGGGTCAGCAACTGAATGGTAACGCTGACTTCCGGCTCCTTGATCGGTATGCAGAAATCGGTCAACGAGCAGTAGACGGTTTGCAGCAACGCCCGATCGGCGGCGCAGAGTGTGCAATCAGGATGTTCGGCGGAGCGGCCAATGCGCTCGGAGCCGAGCAGCTCTACCAATAGCGAGGCGCCGGCGGTGTCGAGGGCGCCGAGACCGTTGAGATCGATGGGGGTGTTGGCGTCGTACTGGCCGTGGAGCTTTTCGCTCAACAGTTTGAGGTCAGCGTAATGGGTAAGCGTCCAGTCGCCCGTCACCCGCAACCGCGCAGGGGTAAGCGACGTGTCTAATCGGGCGTTGCCGGCCATCGTGCTGCTGATCATAAGCTCCGTGCTTGTTCAGTGATTACGCAGCCTACGTAATAGCACGAACCGGATTACTTTTCTTTGATCGCTGTGCTGTCCGTGACTTTGAAGCGCAGCACGCCGATGACCTGGCCATCTTCGGTCAGCACCCGAACCTGCCATTTGCCAGCCGGGTTGCCCGGGAAATTCTGCTTGTGGGTCCAGGCCCGGTAACCTTCCTTGCGCCCGCCGTGAATATCCAGAGGAATGCGGTCGACCTCTTTACCGTTGAACTGCCAGACGTGATAAATCCGCTCGTCCAGGCCACGCGGGGCGTTGATCGCGGTGTACGCGTAGAGCCCGCCATTGCGTATCTGTTCGGCACTGACTTCTTCGAGGCTGGCACCAGGCGTGCGGTCCTGCATTTGCGTGCTGATGGCCACGTCGGTCATCCACAGCGTCGCCGGCGGCACCCACGAGCGCAGCTCCCAACCAACGACGCCAATGCCCAGGGTGATACTCAAAATCGCCAACGCACTGCGTATGGTACGAATCGGGAAGATCGACGCCAGGCTCGGAAACGACAACAGCACCGAGATGCCCAGCGCCCATTTGAAACTTTGTGCGGTGGTCAGGTGCATGATCACCGGCAACGCAGTGAGCAGGGCGGCGAACAGGGTCAGGGTGTGCAGGGCCAGAAACGCCCAGCGCCGTGGCGCCAGCCACTTGTAGTAGAGCGGGTCGATGATCGAAATCAGCGCCGCGACGCCCAGCAGCCCGGTGAAAACCAGCTGGCCGCTGTTCCACGTCGTGGTGATGAAGAAGAACGGCAGGACAAAGAACAGGCTTTCCTGATGGATCATCTGCGTTGCGTAACGCAGCAAGGGTTCCGGTATTTCGCGCTTGAAAATGCGCGTGAACAGCTTGGTCAGGCTGTTTTCCAGCATCAACCAGATCCAGCTGATCAGCATGATGGTGGTGATCCAGCTCGCCAGGCCTTGCTGGCGATCGACCAGAATGAAACTGCCCACCCCGGAGATGAAACCACAGAGCGCAATGACCCCAGGGTAGCGCTTCATCAATTCAAGGATGCGCTGTACGAAAAGGGTCAGGTTTTGCATTCGGCGGTTTCACAGTCGTCGTAGGAAAAAACCTCGACAGGGTACCGTTGGTGCGACTCTGTGGCGAGGGCTCACGGTCAGTTACACCGCGCACCTGTGGGAGCGAGCTTGCTCGCGATGAGGTCGGCACATCCAACATTTTTCGTCGGCTGACAATCCGCTATCGCGAGCAAGCTCGCTCCCACAGGTAACCGGCAAGGTCTATCAGTCCGTTGTCACATGGAATGGTTACTTCCTGCGATGCAAACGCCAGCCCACCAGCATCAACATGATCAAGCCCGCCCCCCCGACCGCCAACCACATCAACTGGTCATAGCTGAACAGCGGCTTCTCGATCCGCAAATACCCCGGCTGCAACAGCAGCTCACGCACGGCCTTGTTCGCCTCTTCCAGCGTCACCCCTTGCAGCTCACGGGCCGGGGCAGTGAAGCGGCCGTCCTCGTAATCACCGATGGCGCTCCAGTAGTAGTCGGCCAACGCGCTGTTGCCTTGTACGGCCCAGGCCTGACGGGCAATCGCGGCCTGTTTGAGGCGGTTGAAGGTGTCGGCATTGAGGCCGTCCTTGAGCAGTCCGGCCTTCAAGTCATCGAGCACTTGTTCGGCCGCGAGCACGTCGTCGCGTTCAAGGTCGGCATTGAGGCTCATGAAACCCACGCCGCCGAACACCTCGCGTTCCGCCCACGGGCCGTAGGACAAAGCGTGAGCCAGGCGCAGCTGCCGATAGAGCGCCCAATCCAGGTAGTCCTTGAGCAAATCGAAGGTTTGGTCGTGCCCGTCGTCCAGCACCGGCTCCGGCACCAGCCAGTGCAACTTGGCGCTGTTGCCGACCAGACCGTGGGTCAAGGTGCGCTCATGGGCGGCGCTGGCCTGGATTTGCGGCAGCGGCGGATGCTCGCCAGGCGTAATCGCGTCCAGCGCGCCGTACGCCCGCTCCAGATAGGCCGGCAGCAACTTGTCGAGGTCGCCGACCACGATCAGGGTCATGTTGTTCGGCGCATACCAGTCCTTGCGCACCTGCTCCAGTTGCTCATGGGTCAGATCATCGACTTGCGCACGCTCCGGGCACTTGAGGCCCAGCTCCACGGCCAGTTGGTTGCTAGCCGTGTGGCCGAGGTCCTGACGATCGAGCCAGCGTTGCAGGTGCGAGTAGTGGCCACCGTCTTCACGCTCGACCACTTGCTTGGCCGCGTGGATGGCGTTGTCGTCGAAACGGGTCTGGGTCAGCAGCGCCAGCAGCAGGTCGAGCACCTTGCGCTGGTTTTTCGCCGGCGCTTCGATGACGAAAGTCGTATCGGCATTGCTGGTGAAGGCGTTCCACTCACCGCCCAGGGCCTGCATGCGTTCTTCCAGGCCACCTTCGCCACTGGCGTCGATGCCGCTGAACAACAGGTGTTCCAGCAGATGCGGCAATTCCTTTTCTTCGCAATTGAAATCGTCCAGGCCAACGCCGACCACCAGCCGGATCGCCACATGCCCGCGGTCAGTGCCGGGTTTGAGTAGCAACTGCAAACCGTTGCGCAGGGTGTAGCCCTCGACCTGGAAGCGATCCAGGGCCAGCGACGGAAAAGAACCAAGCAACAGGCAGGCGAACAACAGGCAACGCATAACAAGCTTCCGTACGGCTAGCGTGAGTTCAACAGACTTCAAGTAACTGTGGACGTTCAGGGTGAATGCGTAATGTCAGTCAAATCGTCGACCACCAGCGCGCCGGTGTCTGATGTTTCCAGCACCACGTAGGCACTGCTGCAAAACAGCGAATTCAGACGCTTCATGTCGGCGATCAGCTCCAGGTGCAACGAACTGGTTTCGATACTCTGCACGATTTTACGTTGCAAACGGCTGACATGAGCATGGGCCAGGCGCCGCTCCTGTGCACGGAAACGACGTTTTTCACGCACCAACTGGCGAGCGCTTTCCGGGTCGGCGCTGAGAAACACCGACATCCCGAGTCGCAGGTTGGAAATCAACTGCGTCTGCAACCCGGTCAATTCGTCCAGCCCGACTTCGGAAAACGACCGGCGCTGCGAGGTTTTCTGCTGCTGGACCTTGCGCAGCATGCGTTCGATCAAATCGCTGGCGAGTTTCAGGTTGATCGCCAGTTCGATGATTTCCGCCCAGCGCCGACTGTCCTGATCGCTGAGATCTTCCCGGGGCATTTGCGCCAGATACAACTTGATCGCGCTGTAGAGCGCTTCGACATCGTCAGTCAGGCGGCGCATTTCCTGGGTGACGGCGGTTTGCTTGCCGCGCAACACGTCGAGCATGGCTTCGAGCATGTTGTCGATCAGGTCGCCCATGCGCAGGGTTTCCCGGGCCGCGTTGGCCAGCGCCAAACCGGGCGTGACCAACGCTGTGGGGTCAAGGTGCCGGGGCTTGGCCGTGCCGTTGGCCTGCAGGCGCTCCGGCAGTACCCAGGCACAAAATCTGGCCATCGGCCCGACACTGGGCAGCAGGATCAGACAGCGCACGGTGTTGTAGAGCAGGTGAAAGCCGATGACCATTTCCTGAGGGCTGAAGTCGAGGCCATCGAGCCAGCGCACCAGCGGATCAAGTACCGGAATGATCAATAAAAGACCAATCAGTTTGTACAGCAGGCTGCCCAGCGCCACTTGCCGCCCGGCGGCGTTCTGCATGCTGGTGCTGAGGAAGGCGAGTACGCCGCTGCCGATATTGGCGCCGATCACCAGCCCGATGGCCACCGGCAGGCTGATCACGTTGGCGCCCGCCAGAGTCGCGGTGAGCAACACTGCGGCCAGGCTGGAATAGGAAACCATCGCGAACAGCGCGCCGACCAGGGCGTCGAGCAGGAGGTCGCCGGTGAGCGAGGCGAAAATCACCTTCACCCCTTTGGCATGGGTAATCGGATGCGCGGCTTCGACAATCAGTTGCAGCGCCAGAATGATCAAGCCCAAGCCAATGGCGACACGGCCCATCTGCCCGAGTCGGGTCTGCTTGCGCGACAGAAAGAAAATCACCCCGGCAAAAATCAGCAGGGGCGACAACCACGACAGATCGAACGTCAGCACCCGCGCCATCAGGGCCGTACCGACATCGGCACCGAGCATGGTGACCAGTGCCGGGGTCAGCGCCATCAGGCCCTGGCCGACAAAGGAAGTGACCAGCATGGCGGTGGCGTTGCTGCTCTGGACCATCGCCGTCACGGCGATCCCGGAGACGAAAGCCAGCCAGCGGTTGGACATGTTATGGCTGATGACATGGCGCAAATTGGTGCCGTAGACCCGCAGGATGCCGGTTCGGACGATGTGCGTGCCCCAGATCAGCAGGGCCACGGCAGAAAGCAAATTGAGCAGGGTGAGCATAATGACCCCCTGTGGTGTAGCGCCCCAATGGAGCAAGTTGACGGTACCGCGCGACGTTCTACGTTCTGTACTTAAGCTGTAGTTGGCTAACGGTCTTCGCGCCAGCATCGCATAGCCAAAGAAGGGATTGAAACAAAACTGTCATGAAACCGTGTTCACGCAGGCATGCAAAAGGGGCCCGAAGGCCCCGATTTTATGTAGGAGCGAGCTTGCTCGCGATGGTCGTTAACGAAAACGCGTGTTTACGAGGTAAACACGGAGCGCTCGAGTCCATCGCGAGCAAGCTCGCTCCTACAGGGTTACTGGCCCGGAATGTCCTTGCGCAGCTTTACCGGATCCTGCTGTTTCTTCTTTTTCGTGATGGCAGTGCGCATCCTGATGTTGATCGCTTCCACCGCCAGCGAGAACGCCATGGCGAAGTAGACGTAGCCTTTTGGCACGTGCACGTCGAAGGATTCGGCAATCAGCACCGTACCGACGATCAACAGGAACGACAGCGCCAGCATTTTCAGCGACGGGTGCTTGTCGATGAACTCGCTGATGGTGCCGGAAGCCCACATCATCACCAGCACAGCCACGATGATCGCGGCGATCATGACCGGAACGTGGGAGACCATGCCGACCGCGGTGATCACCGAGTCCAGGGAGAACACGATGTCGATGATTGCGATCTGGATGATGGTGTAGAGGAAGTTGCCGCCCTTGCCCGAAGGTTCGTCGTTGCTTTCATCTTCACCTTCCAGCGCGTGGTACATCTCTTGCGAGCTTTTCCACAGCAGGAACAGACCACCGAAGAACAGGATCAGGTCGCGTCCGGAAATACCCTGGCCGAAGACTACGAACAGGTCCGCCGTCAGGCGCATGACCCAGGTGATCGACAGCAGAAGCAGGATTCGCGTGACCATGGCCAGCGCCAGACCGAAAATCCGGGTGCGCGCCTGCATGTGCTTGGGCATGCGGCTGACCAGGATCGAAATCATGATGATGTTATCGATACCCAGGACGATTTCCAGGGCGGTCAGGGTGAAGAAGGCAACCCAGATTTCAGGGTTGGTCAGCCATTCCATGTGTATTCCTTTGAGCAATTGTTAAACCACAACGGGCCCGGGCTTCAAACAGCGAAGCCTGGACCCGAAGTGGTGAGTCTTGGGCTTATAGAGTGCTGAACACCGGGAAAGTCCCCAACAGCAATGCAGCAATCAGTATGCAGGTACAAACCAGCACTGCCCACTTGAGGGTGAAGCGCTGGTGGTCACCGAAATCGATGCCGGCCAGGGCCACCAACAGGTAGGTCGATGGAACCAGCGGGCTCAACAGGTGGACGGGCTGACCGACGATCGAGGCACGTGCCATTTCCACCGCGGTTATACCGTAATGGCTGGCGGCCTCGGCAAGAACCGGTAACACGCCGTAATAAAATGCATCGTTCGACATGAAGAAGGTGAACGGCATGCTGACCAGCGCCGTGATCACCGCCAGGTACGGGCCGAGGAAATCCGGAATCACCGCCAGCAGGCTTTTCGACATGGCATCGACCATCCCGGTGCCGGTCAGGATACCGGTGAAGATACCGGCCGCAAAGATCAACCCGACTACCGCCAGAACGCTACCGGCGTGAGCCGCCACGCGATCCTTCTGCTGTTGCAGGCAAGGATAGTTGACGATCATGGCGATACTGAACGCCACCATGAACAGCACCGGCAACGGCAGCAGGCCGGCGATCAGGGTGCCCATCAGGGCCAGGGTCAGGGCGCCGTTGAACCAGATCAGGTTCGGACGACGGGCATCCGGGAACTGCGAAACGCTGATTTCGCTGTGGTCGATTTCATCGCCCACCAGGTGCAGTTCACCCAGGCGAGCACGTTCACGCTTGCCGTAGAAGTAGGCGATGACCAGGATCGCCACCACACCGGCCAACATCGCAGGAATCATCGGTACGAAGATGTCGGACGGGTCAACATGCAACGCACTGGCAGCGCGAGCGGTCGGGCCGCCCCATGGGGTCATGTTCATCACGCCACCGGCGAGGATGATCAGGCCGGCCATGATCCGCGGGCTCATGCCGATACGGCTGTAGAGCGGCAGCATGGCAGCCACGCAGATCATATAAGTGGTCGCGCCGTCACCATCGAGGGAAACGACGAGCGCCAGTACGGCGGTGCCGACCGAAACTTTCAGCGGGTCGCCCTTGACCAGTTTGAGGATCTTGCGCACGGCCGGGTCGAACAGGCCGGAGTCGATCATCAGGGCGAAGTACAGAATAGCGAACATCAGCATCACGCCGGTTGGCGCAAGCTTGGTGATGCCTTCGAGCATCATCGGGCCGATCTTCGGCGAAAAACCGCCGAACAGGGCAAAGATGATCGGAATGATGATCAGGGCGATCAGCGCGGACAGGCGCTTGGTCATGATCAGGAACATGAACGTGATGACCATGGCGAAGCCAAGGAAAGTCAGCATGGGAATACTCCAGGCGTAGCGCGACTAGGGAATGGGCAGATCGGGCGGGATCAGCGCAGAACGGGAAGCACGAGACGTACGGGCGGAGTTACAGCGAAGTGGCGGGTAGAAGAGGACATCAGAATCACCATTGTTGTTGTTAAATGGGCTGTGCGAGCAATAAAACGCTGGCATTGGCCAACCGGTCTGTTGCCGGTAGTGGGGGCGATCCTAATCGGGGAAGCTTTCAGCCAGCTTTCGAGAATGAAAGCGTTGACCGGAAGTACAACCGGTCGTCGGATTGGGACAATGAGGTGTAAATCGGGTTGAGGCCTTCGCAAGCAGGCTCGCGAAGGCGTCAGTCAATCCACGTCAGGAGGAAACAGCATGGTCGAAGTTCACACCGGCGGCTGCCACTGCGGGCAACTGCGCTATCAATTCAGCGGGCCGCCGCACGACATCGCCCACTGCCATTGCTCGATTTGCCGGCGGGTCAGCGGCGGCATCGTGACCACCTGGATCACCGTGCCAGCATCAGCCTTTCAATGGCTGGCCGGGACGCCATCGCGGTACGATTCTTCATCCACCTGTGCGCGATATTTCTGCGGCCACTGTGGGGCGCAACTGGCGCTGGTGACGCACCTGAGCCCGGAAAGCATCGACCTGACCATCGCCACCCTCGACCATCCCGAGCAAGCACCGGCCGAGCGGCACATCTGGACCGACAACCGTTTGCCATGGCTGCACCTGGACGAACATTTGCCCGGCGAGGCTGGAGAAACACTCTGATCAAAAAATAGACAGGTCCAGCGGACGAATAGCGCCCATCCAGATCGCGTGCTCGGTGTGGTCAAGCAGATCGTTGCCGGTGTCCGGGTGCAGAAATACCACCAGACCCTTGCGGTTCAGCGCCAGCCACGGCAGCACGTCGCCCAGCACCTGCGGCTCGAACGCCAACTGGCAGCTCCAGTCCGGGTGCGGACCGACCGGGCGTTCGTGCACGCGACCCATTTTCAGTGGAAACAAACGCGCCGCCTGTTCACACAAGGCCCGCGCCTGCCCGATCGTGCTGGCATCGAAATAAACGTGGGCGTGGTAACCCGTGATCTGCTGCATCTGAACCCCTCTGAAAACTGTTCGAACCCTCGCCGGTTCCTGCGGGTCAAACATCATATAGGCGCTGGAAAACAGGAAGCCCAGCCATGAAAAATGCCGAAACCCCCGTCGTGAAAGTGGTGCTGTATGGTGCCATGAGTAGCCTGGGCAGTGCGCTGATGGCTGAAATGCTGCGGCGCCAGCATGAAGTGATCGCAATTCTCGATGACCTCAATGCACTGGCACCCCGTCCGGGGCTGCGCACCAAGACTGGCGATCTGTTCGACGCACAACGGGTCAAGCAGAGTGTGGCCGGCAGCTCCGTGGTCATCTGTTTACTGGACGCTCCAGGCTTACCGTTCAACAGCGAACACGTAGAAAAAACCATCGTACCGGGCCCAGTCGAGCAGGTGCTGGCAGTGGATGCACTAATCGATGGCATGCAGACAGCAAACATTTCCCGATTGTTTCTGGTGGGTGATTTCGACGTGCTGGACGATCCGGAAGTCGAGGACAGCTTGCAACGTCACGCCGCCGAGGAAATCCGCGAGGCACTGCAAAGCAGTCCTTTGAAGTGGACGCTGGTTAACGAACCGCGCGGAGTACCGGGGCTGACCATCGAACATTTTGCCGAAATCGGTGGCAACCTCGAGCCGCGGTTGGCCGAACCGCTGGAACGGCTGGCCCGCACCGCCGTGGGCATTGCCGATGAATTGCACTTGAACCTGCACATCCGAGAGCACGTCAACTTCATCGCAACCGACAGCTAAACCGCAATGGACGGCAGCGTCAGGCCGTTGAGCGATTGCGCACTGCGGGCCTGCTCGGCCATCAACCAATCCACAAACTGTTGAATTAACGCTCCGCGTCTTTTGCGCTGGGGCAGCACCACGTAGTAACCCAGCCTCGACATCACCGTTTCGCCGATCGGTCGGCACAACAATCCTTGCGCCAGCAAGTTATCCACAAGGTGCCGCCAGCCAATGGCTACGCCCTGGCCGCCAATCGCCGCCTGAATCAACAAAGTGTAATTGTCGAAGCGCAACTGCCCGGGCGCCGGGGGCGAGGTGATGCCCAGCTCGCGGAACACACCACTCCAGTCGAACCAGTTACTGCTGTGTTCCCCACGCAGGTGCAGCAACGGAAACTCCAGCAATGCCTGGGCCGGCAAGGGCAGGGGACGTTCGCTCAACAACTGCGGGCTGCATACCGGAAACACTTCCTCGCTGAACAGCCAATGGCTCTCACCCTGCTTGAAGCGGCCATCGCCGAACAGCACCGCCACATCGATATCGGTACGTAGCATGTTATGGCTGCGTTCACTGGTGACCAGGCTGACATCCACTTGCGGATTGGCCGCGTGAAAGCGGTGCAAACGCGGCATCAACCAATAGGCGGCGAAGGCAAAATCCGTGGCCACCTGCAGCACTTCATGCTGTTGCTGTGCGCTGATTGCGCTCAATCCTGCGTCTATGTTCTGCAAACCGAGCTGAACCTGCTCAAAAAGTATCTGCCCGGCCTCAGTCAACTCAATACCGCGATAAATACGGTCGAACAGGCGTGTCGCCAGTTGTTCTTCCAGGCGCTTGATCTGCTGGCTGATGGCCGGTTGCGTGGTGCCCAGTTCAACCGCCGCCGCGGTAAAGCTGCGCTGACGGGCCGCCGCTTCGAAGGCGCGAAGCAGATCCAGTGACAGGTCACCAAGGGCGTCATACATAAGCTGTACTTATCCTAGTCATTGCCGTGCGTGGGCTTTACCGCAAGGTGCCGGGGTTTCATTCTCGAAGCCAGCACTCTCGCATAAACATCCACTATGGAATGCCGCGATCACATGAAGCGCAAGAACATTCTTTTCATCATGGCCGATCAAATGGCCGCGCCAATGTTGCCGTTCTACGGCCCATCGCCCATCAAACTGCCTCATCTCAGCCGCCTCGCCGCACAAGGCGTGGTGTTCGACTCCGCTTATTGCAACAGCCCCCTGTGCGCGCCGTCGCGTTTCACCCTGGTCAGCGGCCAGTTGCCGAGCAAGATCGGCGCCTACGACAACGCCGCCGATTTCCCCGCCGACGTACCGACCTACGCCCACTACCTGCGCCGCCTCGGCTACCGCACTGCCCTGTCGGGCAAGATGCATTTCTGCGGCCCGGACCAGTTGCACGGCTACGAAGAACGCCTGACCAGCGACATCTACCCGGCCGACTACGGCTGGGCGGTGAACTGGGATGAACCGGACGTGCGCCCGACCTGGTATCACAACATGTCGTCGGTGCTGCAAGCCGGCCCGTGCGTGCGCACCAATCAGTTGGATTTCGACGAAGAGGTGGTGTTCAAGGCCCAGCAGTACCTGTTCGACCATATCCGCGAGGATGGCAACCAGCCGTTCTGCCTGACTGTTTCGATGACTCACCCACACGATCCGTACACGATTCCCAAGGCTTTCTGGGATCTGTACGACGATGCCGATATCCCGCTGCCTACAACCCCGGACCCGCATGCCCTCGATCCGCACTCGCAACGTCTGCTCAAGGTCTACGACCTGTGGGACAAGCCGCTGCCTGTGGATAAGATCCGCGATGCCCGCCGTGCCTATTTCGGCGCGTGCAGCTATATCGACAGCAACGTCGGCAAACTCCTGCAAACCCTCGAAGATACCGGGCTGATCGATGACACCATCATCGTGTTTTCCGGCGATCACGGCGACATGCTCGGCGAGCGCGGCCTCTGGTACAAAATGCACTGGTATGAAATGGCCGCACGGGTGCCGCTGCTGATAAGCGCACCGGGGCAGTTCGGCGCTGGTCGGGTCAGCGCCAGTGTTTCCACGGCGGACCTGTTGCCGACCTTCGTCGAACTGGCCGGCGGCTCGCTGGAGCCGGGCTTGCCGCTGGACGGCCGCTCTCTGGTCCCGCACCTGCAAGGGCAGGGCGGCCACGACGAGGTGTTCGGCGAATACATGGCCGAAGGCACCATCAGCCCGCTGATGATGATCCGTCGCGGTGCCTACAAATTCATCTACAGCGAAGACGACCCTTGCCTACTCTTCGACGTACACAACGACCCTAGCGAACTGGAAGAACTCAGTCATTCGCTGCAACATCACCATCTTTTCGACGATTTTCTTGCCGAAGCGCGGGCCAAATGGAACATTCCGGCGATTCACCAGCAGGTGCTCGCCAGCCAGCGGCGTCGGCGCTTCGTGGCCGAGGCACTGACCCTCGGCAAGCTGAAGAGCTGGGATCACCAGCCACTGGTGGACGCCAGTCAGCAGTACATGCGCAACCACATCGACCTCGACGATCTGGAGCGTAAAGCACGTTATCCACAACCCTGCCAAAACCAATAATGTTAAGGGGAAGTCCATGCAAAGGTTATCCACAGTACTGACGGTCGGGCTCCTGACTCTGGGCAGTGCATCGGCGTTTGCCGATCAGAGTTGCGAGACCGTGAAAATGGCCGACCCGGGCTGGAGCGACATCGCCGCGACCAATGCCATCACCGGGTTTCTGCTCGACGGCATGGGCTACAAGGCCAAGGTCGACACCCTCGCGGTACCGATCACCTTTGGCGGGCTCAAGGATGGCCAGGTCGATGTGTTCCTGGGTAACTGGATGCCGGCGCAGCAGGGCTTCTATGACAAGTTCGTCGCCAACGGCGATGTCACGCAACTGACGAAGAACCTCGACGGCACCGAATTCACCCTCGCCGTTCCGGACTACGTGTGGGACGCGGGTGTGCATGACTTTGCCGACCTGAACAAATACGCCGACAAGTTCGACCGCAAGATCTACGGCATCGGCTCCGGCGCGCCGGCGAACATCTCGCTGCAAGAGATCATCAAGAAAAACGATTTCGATATGGGCCAGTGGAAACTGGTCGAGTCCAGCGAGCAGGCAATGCTGGCAGAAGTGTCCCGCGCGGTGAAAAAACAGAAATTCGTGACCTTCCTTGGCTGGACCCCACACCCGATGAACGTGCAGCTGAAAATGCACTATCTGAAGGGTGGCGAGAAATACTTCGGCGACACCGGCAGTGTGCATACCCTGACCCGTAAAGGTTATGCACAGGCCTGCCCGAACGTTGGCAAACTGCTGACCAACCTGAATTTCACCCAGGACATGGAAAACAGCATCATGGCCGAGGTGGTGAACAAGAAAGTCAGCAATGCCGACGCGGCCAAGGCGTGGATCAAGGCCAACCCGGCGGTGCTGGATAAATGGCTCGATGGCGTGAAGACCGTGGATGGCAAGGACGCGTTGCCGGCGGTCAAAGCCAAGTTGTAACGCCATCTGTGGCGAGGGAGCTTGCTCCCGCTCGGCTGCGCAGCAGACGCAATCCGGTTACCTCGATGAGACAGACACATCGTGATTACCCTTTTGGGACCGCTGCGCGGTCCAGCGGGAGCAAGCTCCCTCGCCACAATGATTGTCCGGTCCTGATACTCTTTCGTAAAAATCCCACCCGAGAGGCCCCATGGCCCTGCCAAGCCGCCATTCACTCTTCCCTTTCCTCACCTGGCTACCCCGGCAAACCCGCGCCAGTGTTGGTCGTGACCTGATCGTTGGCCTCAGCGGCGCGATTCTCGCGTTGCCGCAATCCATTGCCTACGCACTCATCGCGGGTCTCCCACCTGAATACGGCCTGTACGCGGCGATCATCCCGGTATTGATCGCCTGCCTGTGGGGCTCGTCGTGGCATCTGATCTGCGGTCCTACGGCGGCCATCTCGATTGTCTTGTACGCCAGCGTCAGTCCTCTGGCCGTTCCGGCGTCGCAGGACTACGTCATGTTGATCCTGTTGCTGACGTTTCTTGCCGGCCTCTTTCAGTGGCTGCTGGGTTTGCTGCGGTTTGGCGCCCTGGTGAATTTCGTCTCTCACTCGGTGGTGCTGGGTTTCACCCTGGGTGCTGCCGTGGTGATTGCCATCGGTCAATTGCCTAACCTGCTGGGGCTGGACTTGCCCAGCCAGGCCACCGCGCTGGACAGTTTCATCACGTTGCTGCGCCATCTAGGCGAAATGGACAAACCTTCGCTGGCGCTGGGGCTGGCGACGGTGGTGGTGGGCGTGATCCTCAAGCTGTGGTTGCCACGCTGGCCGACGCTCTTGATCACCCTGATTCTCGGCGGTTTGCTGGTTTGGCTCTGGCCATCAATGTTTGGCCATGTGCAACTGGTCAGCGCCTTCACTGGCAAACTGCCGCCCTTCAGTCCGTTGCCGCTGGACCTCGATCTGATCCTGCGCCTGCTACCCAGCGCGGTAGCGGTCGGAATGCTCGGGCTGGTCACCAGCCTGTCGATTGCCCGCTCGATTTCTGCACGTTCGCAGCAATTACTCGACGCGAATCAGGAAGTTCGTGCCCAAGGCCTGTCGAACTTCGTCGGTGCGTTTTTTTCCGGCTCGCTGTCGGCCGGCTCCTTCACTCGCTCAGCCCTGAGCTATGAAGCAGGGGCCTGTTCGCCACTGGCCGGGGTTTTTTCGGCATTGTGGGTGGCGCTGTTTGCGATCTTCGGCGCGAGCCTGATCGCGCACATCCCGATTCCGGCCATGGCCGGCAGCATTCTGTTGATCGCCTGGGGACTGGTGGACCATCGCGGCATTCGCGCGTTGTTGCGGGTCAGCCGCGCTGAGTTCGTGGTCATGGCGCTGACCTGCGTCGCCACGCTGCTGCTGGAACTGCAGACAGCGATCTACGCTGGCGTGCTGGCCTCGCTTTTTTTCTACCTCAAGCGCACATCGCAACCACGGGTGCAGCATGTGCGAGATGGCGAGGAGGACATTCTGCGGGTGGGCGGTTCGATCTTTTTTGGCGCCAGCCATTACCTGCAAGTGCGCCTGCAACGCATGCACGGCGCGCGCGTGGTGATCGAGGCGCAGCAGATCAACTTCATCGACTATTCAGGGGTGGAAATGCTGCATCAGGAAGCGCGGCGCCTGCTGCGCCAGGACCGCAGCCTGACCTTGCGCCGGGCTCGGCCGCAGGTGGTGGAAGAGCTGAGGAAGCTGGAAGGGGCGGAAAAATGCCCGATCCGGTTTGAGGATTGAAACACCGCTCTCTGTAGGAGCGAGCTTGCTCGCGAAAAACCTGAGAGCGCAGCTGGGCATCTGGTTTTGCGCATTATCGTTCACGACCTTCGTCGGAACGCCGCCCGGAGCAAGCTCGCTCCTACAGTAGGTTATAGGGCCAACTGTCGGCGAAGTTCAGCCAACACCGGTACCGTATCCGGGCGTATGCCGCGCCACAGGAAGAACGCCTCCGCCGCTTGCTCGGCCAGCATGCCCAAGCCATCCATCGCCACCGCCGCCCCGTGTTCGCTGGCCCAGCGGCAGAACGAGGTCGGTTCCTTGCCGTACATCATGTCGTAGCACACTGTTTTGCCCGGTTCGATCAGGCTGGGCGCAATCGGCGGCACATCGCCCGTCAGGCTCGCGGAGGTCGCATTGATGATCAGATCCACCGACTCCTGCAACCAGTCGTAGCCGCTGGCCGAGACCGGCCCCAGATCGCAGAACAGTTCCGCCAGCAACTCGGCCTTGTCCACCGTGCGGTTAGCGATGATCACCGATGCCGGTTGCTCGGCCAGCAACGGCTCCAAAGCACCGCGCACCGCGCCGCCAGCGCCGAGCAACAGGATGCGTTTGCCCTTGAGGCTGAATCCGGCGTTGACCGTCAGATCGCGCACCAG
This sequence comes from Pseudomonas sp. P4_C4, assembly GCF_056402055.1. Classification (NCBI taxonomy): domain Bacteria; kingdom Pseudomonadati; phylum Pseudomonadota; class Gammaproteobacteria; order Pseudomonadales; family Pseudomonadaceae; genus Pseudomonas; species Pseudomonas sp. P4_C4. The sequence goes on from NZ_JBFUID010000003.1 coordinate 85,615, forward strand.
CCCGGCACCGTCGGTATTGTCGCCCAGCAGACTGCCATCGGCCAGTTTGCTCAGGGTGTTCACCGCTCCGGCCCGTTGCGCCCGCGCCGTCAGGCTGTTCGCCAATCGATAGGCTTCTTCCTTGAACGGCACCGTCACATTGGCACCGCGACCCTCGAGGAAAAACGTCCGGGCACAGGTGGAAAAGTCGTCGAGTGGCGCCAGCAGCGTGTTGTAGTCCAGCTTTTGCGCGGTCTGCTGGGCGAACAGACGATGGATCAACGGCGACTTGCTGTGGCCAATCGGGTTACCGAATACGACATAACGGTCCATCAGGATTCCTCATTCAGGCTTCGGCCAACCAATCGCGGTCTTGCAGGAAATACTCGGTCAGGCGCGCTTCTTCGCTGCCAGGCTCGGCCTTCCAGTCGTAACCCCAGCGCACTTGTGGTGGCAGCGACATCAAGATCGACTCGGTCCGTCCACCCGATTGCAGGCCGAACAACGTGCCACGGTCGTAGACCAGATTGAATTCAACATAGCGGCCACGGCGGAATTCCTGGAACTCGCGCTGCTTGGCTGTGAACGCATCGTTCTTGCGGCGCTGCACGATCGGCAGATAGGCGTCGATGTACGCGTCGCCGATGGCGCGCATGAAGGCGAAGCTGGTGTCAAAGTCCCACTCGTTCAGGTCGTCGAAAAACAACCCGCCGATGCCGCGCGGCTCGTGGCGATGCTTGATGTGGAAGTAGCTGTCGCACCAGGCCTTGTAACGCGGGTAAACGTCCGGGCCAAACGGCGCACAGGCCTGCTCGGCGACGCGGTGCCAGTGGATGCAGTCTTCTTCGTTGCCGTAATACGGGGTCAGGTCGAAGCCGCCGCCAAACCACCAGACCGGTTCTTCACCTTCTTTTTCAGCGATGAAAAAGCGCACGTTGGCGTGGGAAGTCGGCACGTGCGGGTTGTGCGGGTGAATCACCAGCGACACGCCCAGGGCTTCAAAGCCACGGCCCGCCAGTTCCGGTCGATGAGCGCTGGCAGACGGTGGAAGACCGCTGCCGAAGACATGGGAAAAGTTGACGCCGCCCTTTTCAATCACCGCGCCGTTTTCGATCACGCGGGTGCGACCGCCACCGCCGGCAGGCCGGGTCCAGGCGTCTTCGACGAATTGCGTGCCGCCGTCTTCGGCTTCCAGGGCAGCGCAAATGCGCTCTTGCAGGTCGAGCAGGTAGGCTTTTACGGCCTCGGTGCGGGTCGTCATGTCATCACCTTGAATCGGGCAAAACTACGCGGTGCTCCATTGGAGCTCAGCCTGCGCAAATGGGCCCGTAGCATAACATCGCAAGTTACCCCTTCGCAGTTGACGAAGATCAAGCTTAGGAGTCCGATAGGGCGCTTGGTAAAACGACCTATGGAGAGTTCTGATGGCAAAGCGTATCCAGTTCCGCGCCCATGGCGGCCCCGAAGTGCTCGAATATGTGGATTACCAACCCGCCGAGCCAGGTCCGAAGGAAGTGCGCGTGACCAACAAGGCCATCGGCCTGAACTTCATCGACACCTATTACCGCAGCGGTTTGTATCCACCACCGTCCCTGCCGTCGGGTGTTGGCTCAGAAGGTGCGGGCGTGGTCGAGGCAGTGGGCAGCGACGTGACCCGCTTCAAGATTGGCGATCGCGTGGCCTATGGCAGCGGCCCTCTGGGCGCCTACAGCGATGTTCACGTCTTGCCCGAGGCCAATCTGGTGAAACTGCCGGACGCCATCAGCTTCGAACAGGCCGCCGGCGTGATGCTCAAGGGCCTGACCGTGCAGTACCTGCTGCGCCAGACTTATGAACTCAAGGGTGGCGAAACCATCTTGTTCCATGCGGCGGCCGGTGGGGTCGGTTCCCTGGCCTGCCAATGGGCCAGAGCCTTGGGCGTGAAGCTGATCGGCACGGTCAGCTCGGCAGAGAAAGCTGCACTGGCCAAGGCCAACGGAGCCTGGGCGACCATCGACTATAGTCATGAAAACGTCGCGCAACGCGTGCTGGAATTGACTGACGGCAAAAAAGTCCCGGTGGTGTACGACGGCGTTGGCAAAGACACCTGGCTGACTTCACTCGACAGCGCCGCGCCACGCGGGCTTGTGGTGAGTTTCGGCAATGCGTCCGGCGCGGTCGACGGCGTGAACCTGGGGATCCTGGCAGGGAAAGGCTCGCTGTACGTGACCCGGCCAACCCTCGGCACTTATGCGAACAACGCCGAGAACCTGCAACGCATGGCCGACGAGTTGTTCGAGATGATCATCAGCGGCAAGCTGACCGTGGACATCAGCCAGCGTTATCCACTGGCTGAAGCGGCGAAGGCGCAGACCGAGTTGTCGGCGCGGCGTACGACGGGCTCGGTTGTTTTGTTGCCCTGAGGACGCCTTCGCTGGCAAGCCAGCTCCTACAAGTTTCGCGATAAACCTGTAGGAGCTGGCTTGCCAGCGAAGAACGATGACGTGATATCAGTCCGGGCGCACAACCCTGCCGGTCGCCAGATCGCGAATCACGCTCGGGTTCTTGCGCCCGCCCAGATTGCCACCCAGCACCAGATCCACCTGGCCACGGAAATACTGTTCGACGCGAATCCGCGTACGTGCCGCCGGGCGCCCCTGCGGGTTGGCCGACGTCGACACCAACGGCCCGACCAGCGCGCACAAGTCCCGTACCAGCGGATGATCGCTGACGCGTAGCGCTACCGTCTCATGCACCCCGGTAATCCACTCCGGCAGCAGGTTCTGGTGCGGCACCAGCCAGGTGTTCGGACCTGGCCACGTGCTGGCCATGCGGTCCATCCACAACTCGGGAAAGTCTTCGAAGAGGAAATCGAATTGACGGATATTGTCGGCGACCAGAATCAGCCCCTTATCCACAGACCGGCCCTTGATCAGCAGCAGACGCTCCACCGCTTCCTCGTCCCACGGGTCGCACCCCAGGCCCCAGACTGCTTCGGTTGGGTAGGCAATCACCGCCCCGGCGCGAATTGCTTGCGCGGCTTGTTGCACACGCCAACTGTTGACCATGAAAAACACTCCAGAATAAGGCTCTGCGCAGTTTACCGATCTTGTTTATAAAACCTAGCTCACCCGCGCAAACCAGCGTCCGCTTTCGCACACGGCGCAGCCATCCATTTCCAGTTCCGTCAACGCAGCCAGCACTTTTGGCAAGGCCCAGCCGCTTGCGTCGGCCAGCGCTTCGCTGGTGAGAGGCGCGGCATGCAGCAGCTTCAGCAGTGGGTGAGTCGTCATAGGAGTGCAGGTTTGCGTGGATAACGACAGTCGTTGCCAACCGCGCAAGGCTTCAAGGATATGTTCGATGGTTTCCACCAGCACCGCACCGTCCCGAATCAACTGATGACAGCCGCGGGCGCCGGGGTGATGGATCGACCCGGGCATCGCAAACACCTCGCGCCCCTGTTCCGCCGCCAGCCTCGCGGTGATCAGTGAACCGCTGGCGACACTGGCTTCGACCACCAGCACCCCGAGAGACAAACCACTGATGATCCGGTTGCGCCGGGGGAAGTTGCCGGCGCTGGGGCCTGCATCCAGCGGAAACTCCGAAAGCACTGCGCTGCCCGAAGCGATCATGGCGTCCGCCAGGCGTCTATTTCGCTGTGGATAAAACTTCTCGAGCCCCGTGCCGAGCACACCGACCGTTTGCCCACCGACGTCGAGCGCGGCCTGGTGCGCGGCGGCGTCAATGCCCAGGGCCAGGCCGCTAGTAATGACAAAACCGGCACCGGCCAGGCTGCGGGAAAACGCCGCAGCGGTGTCCATCCCCGGCCGGGACGCGCGCCGGCTGCCGACCATTGCCAGTTGTGGTTTTTCCAGAATGCCCGGATTGCCCGCGACAAATAACAGCGGTGGTGCATCGCTGATTTGTGCCAGCAGTGCCGGGTAGTCCGGTTGGTCCCACATCAGTAAATGCTGGGCCGGGTGCTCTAACCAGGCCAATGCGTGGCTGGCGCCGTCACGAATCTCGGTGCTTCGTCTGGCCTCGGAACACGCCAGTGGCAAACCCAGCGAACGCCAGGCACTGGCCGGTGCGCTAATGGCTTTGGATGCCGAACCAAAGGCTTCGAGCAATTTCTTGAAACGCGCAGGACCGAGTTCCGGCAAACGATGCAGACGTAATCGAGCTTCCAGCTCCGCGGGGGAAACCGGTGTAACAGTAGACAGCGACATGGATCATCCTTGATCGTAATAAGCACCCGTACAAACGGGAATAAGCTGTGGATAACTCTGTTGGTAACTTGTGAAGCACGCTTACGGATTTCGCACCTTGTCCATCACCGACAGCGAGCGCGAAGCGCTAAGCACCAACCCATAACTGAGTTTGTCGTAGGTACGGAAAACCATCAGCAGACCAGCGCGCTCATCGGGAATTTTCAACGGCTGGCCGGTGATCCGGTCGCGCACGGTTTCGCCGGTCTTCATCACCGCAAGCAGATTGCCTTCGGCCAGGCCGTCGCGCTGCCCCTTATTCAGCGTAACCACGTCCAACTCGCCGATCTGCGTGACCCCACGCGGCACATCGATGATCAAACCGTTGATTTCGTGACTCGGTGCGTTGGGCGTGAAGGTCGAGTTGATCGCGTGCTCTTCACCGCTGAACAAGCGATCGCCGATGCGCACTTCCTGGGTCGTGCGTTGCAACGCCAGGGTGGCAACGTCGCCTTCGATGGCCACGACCTCACCGCCGCCGATGTCGTCGGCGTTGATCCCTAGAATTTCCTTGCTCTGCGGATCGGTGTAGACCTTGCCTTGGCGGAAGATGCCGTACACCGGTTGCGCCGGATCGAAATGGCCACGGGCAAAGATACGGTCACCCGCGCCGCTGAGTACGCGTTCGGCATCGCCAGCGACGATGTAGGGCGCCTTGTCGAAATCCTCGGCCTTGTCGACGATGCGGTTGCTCAGCAGAAAGCTGTTGATCGATTTCAGCGCAATGCCGGGGATAGCCTCGGTCACCGGGCTGCTGCGCACCTGAGGCGACAGCTTTATGGTGGGAATATCTTCCCGAAGTTGCACTTGCCCGTACGCCAGACCGGCCGAGGCCAGGAGCAGCAGGGCGAGTAGTGATTTCCTCATGCGGTGAATCCCTTTATTATGTACGTTCGCGTGAAACGCCAGAGCCGTCAATGGCTCGCTCCCGGCTTGCTTGTCAACAGAAGGGAGCTACGTTTTACAACGGTAGCCTGCATTTCTTCGGACCCGCCAGGCCATCGACCCGACCTTACTTCACACGTGCAATCATCAAGCTTATGGCCATTTTGAACATCCTCGAATTCCCTGATCCGCGCCTGCGCACTATCGCCAAGCCAGTGGCCGTAGTGGACGCCGAAGTGCGTCAGTTGGTCGACGACATGTTTGAAACAATGTATGAAGCGCCTGGCATCGGCCTCGCCGCTACCCAGGTCAACGTGCACAAACGTATCGTCGTGATGGACCTCTCCGAAGACCGCACCGAACCGCGAGTGTTCATCAACCCCGAGCTCGAACCGTTGACCGACGAGATGGGCCAGTATCAGGAAGGCTGCCTGTCGGTGCCGGGTTTCTACGAAAACGTCGATCGCCCGCAACGGGTCAAGGTCAAGGCGCTGGACCGCGACGGCCAGCCTTACGAACTGATCGCCGAAGATTTGCTCGCCGTGTGCATCCAGCACGAATGCGACCACCTCAACGGCAAATTGTTCGTTGATTACCTGTCCACGCTCAAACGCGACCGCATCAAGAAGAAACTGGAAAAGCTCCATCGCCAGAACGCCTGATGCCCATCTTCAAAGGCTTGCTGCGGCAAGCCTTTTTCTTTTCAAGAGACGTCACCCATGACTGAGCCACTGCGCATTGTCTTTGCCGGCACCCCGGAATTCGCCGCCGAACACCTCAAGGCCCTGCTCGACAGCCCTTACGAGATCGTCGCGGTCTACACCCAACCGGATCGTCCGGCCGGTCGCGGGCAAAAACTGATGCCGAGCCCGGTCAAGCAGCTTGCTCTAGAGAACAATATCCCGGTGCTGCAACCGCCGACCCTGCGCAACGAAGATGCTCAGGCTGAACTGGCTGCACTGAAGCCGGACTTGATGGTGGTGGTCGCCTACGGCCTGATCCTGCCGCAAGTGGTGCTGGATATTCCGCGCCTGGGTTGCATCAACAGTCACGCCTCGCTGCTGCCGCGCTGGCGTGGTGCGGCGCCGATCCAGCGCGCCGTGGAAGCGGGGGACGCCGAAAGCGGCGTGACCGTGATGCGTATGGAGGCCGGCCTCGATACCGGGCCAATGCTGCTGAAAGTCGCCACGCCGATCAGCGCCGAAGACACCGGCGGCAGCCTGCACGATCGTCTGGCCGAAATGGGCCCGCCGGCCGTGGTCCAGGCGATTGCCGGCCTCGCCGCCGCAACCCTGGAGGGCGAAGTGCAGGACGACAGCCTCGCTACCTATGCGCACAAATTGAACAAGGACGAAGCACGCATCGACTGGAGTCGCCCGGCGATTGAGCTGGAGCGTCTGGTGCGTGCCTTCAATCCGTGGCCGATCACCCACAGCACCTTGAACGGCGAAGCCCTGAAAGTGCTGGCCGCGAACCTCGCCGAAGGCAAAGGTGCCCCGGGTGAAATCCTCGGCGCCAGCAAGGACGGTCTGATCGTCGCGTGCGGTGAGCAGGCCTTGTGCCTGACCCGTCTGCAATTGCCCGGCGGCAAGGCGCTGAACTTCAGCGACCTGTTCAACAGCCGCCGTGAGAAATTCGCCACCGGCACGATCCTCGGTCAAGCGGCGGACACTCAATGAACCCGCGTCTGGCCGCCGCCAAGGCACTCGCTGCCGTCCTGAGCGGAAAAGCTTCGCTCAACAGCTCACTGCCGACCCAGATGGACAAGGTCGAAGACCGTGATCGCGGTTTCACCCAGGACCTGGCGTTCGGCACCGCGCGCTGGCAGCCACGCTTGTCGGCACTGGCGGCCAAACTGCTGCAGAAGCCGTTCAAAGCCGCCGACGCCGATGTCGAGGCCCTGTTGCTGGTCGGCCTCTATCAGTTGCTCTACACCCGCGTCCCGGCCCATGCCGCGATTGGCGAGACGGTCGGTTGCGCCGACAAGTTGAAAAAACCATGGGCCAAGGCCTTGCTCAACGCGGTTCTGCGTAACGCTCAGCGCGAAAGCGAAACGATTTTCGCCGAGCTGGAGCGTGATCCGGTGGTGCGCACCGCGCACCCACGCTGGCTGCAAAAATCCCTGAAGGCGTTCTGGCCAGAGCAATGGGAAGCCATCTGCGCCGCCAACAACGCGCATCCGCCGATGATCCTGCGGGTCAACCGTCGCCACCACAGCCGTGACGCCTACCTCGGCTTGTTGACCGACGCCGGTATCGTCGCGACTGCGTGTGTCTATAGCCGCGACGGTATCGTGCTCGAAGCCGCCGCTGACGTACGCAGCCTGCCGGGTTTCGCCGAAGGCTGGATCAGTGTGCAGGACGAAGCCGCGCAACTGGCCGCTGATCTACTGGATCTGGCGCCGGGCCAACGGGTGCTGGACGCCTGCTGCGCACCCGGCGGCAAGACCTGCCATATTCTCGAAGCCGAGCCAAAACTGGCCGGCGTCGTGGCGGTAGACCTGGAGGCCAAGCGCCTGGTGCGGGTGCGGGAAAACCTCGAACGCCTGAAACTGAGCGCCGAACTGATTGCCGCCGACGGCCGCGACACCCAGGCGTGGTGGGACGGCAAGCCGTTCCAGCGCATCCTGCTGGACGCGCCATGTTCGGCCACCGGTGTGATTCGTCGTCACCCGGACATCAAGCTGACCCGCCAACCCGACGACATCGCCGCGCTGGCGCTGCTGCAAGGCGAATTGCTCGACGCCATGTGGAACACGTTGGAGGTGGGCGGCATTCTGCTGTACGCCACTTGTTCCACGCTGCCGACCGAAAACACTGAAGTCATCGCAGCCTTCCTCGCCCGCACGCCGGGCGCCCGTGAACTGGACCTCGCCACGGCGGCCGGCATCAAACAGCCCCATGGTCGCCAGTTGCTGGCCCAGGAAGGCGGCCACGACGGGTTCTACTACGCCAAGCTGATCAAGATCGCCGCCGCTCGCGGTTAAATGGATTCAATGGAGTGAATGGATGAAAATCATCATCCTCGGAGCAGGGCAGGTGGGCGGTTCGCTGGCGGAACACCTGGCCAGCGAAGCCAACGACATCACCGTGGTCGACACCGATGGCGAACGCCTGCGCGACCTCGGCGACCGCCTGGACATCCGCACGGTGCAGGGTCGCGGTTCATTCCCGACCGTGCTGCGTCAGGCCGGGGCCGATGACGCCGACATGCTGGTCGCGGTGACCAACAGTGACGAAACCAACATGGTCGCCTGCCAGGTCGCCCACACCCTGTTCCACACTCCGACCAAAATCGCCCGGGTTCGCGAAGCCGCGTACCTGACCCGCGAAGAGCAGTTGTTCCAGAACGAAGCGATTCCGGTGGACGTGCTGATCAGCCCGGAACAAGTGGTTACCAACTACATCAAGCGCCTGATCCAGCATCCCGGCGCCTTGCAGGTGATCGACTTCGCCGAAGGCAAGGCGCAACTGGTGGCCGTGCGGGCTTATTACGGCGGGCCGCTGGTGGGTCAGCAACTGCGGCAGCTGCGCGAACACATGCCGAACGTGGAAACCCGCGTCGCGGCGATTTTCCGTCGCGACCGACCGATCCTGCCCCAAGGCGACACGGTGATCGAGGCCGACGACGAAGTATTTTTCATCGCCGCCAAAGCGAACATTCGCGCGGTCATGAGCGAAATGCGCCGTCTCGACGAAACCTACAAACGCATCGTCATCGCCGGTGGCGGGCAGATCGGCGAGCGTCTGGCCGAGGCCATCGAAAGCCGTTATCAGGTAAAGATCATCGAGATGAATCCGGCACGTTGCCGTCATCTCTCGGACCACCTCGACAGCACCGTGGTGTTGCAGGGCAGCGCTTCGGACCGCGACCTGTTGATGGAAGAGAACATTGCCGACGCCGATCTGTTCCTGGCCCTGACCAACGACGACGAAGCCAATATCATGTCTTCGCTGCTGGCCAAACGCCTCGGTGCGAAGAAGGTGATGACCATCATCAACAACCCGGCTTATGTCGATCTGATCCAGGGCGGCGACATCGACATCGCCATCAGCCCGCAACTGGCGACCATTGGCACCTTGCTGGCCCACGTGCGCCGGGGCGACATCGTCAGCGTGCACTCACTGCGCCGGGGTGCGGCAGAAGCCATCGAGGCGATCGCCCATGGCGATGCGAAATCGAGCAAGGTGATCGGCAAGGCCATCGAGAACATCGGCCTGCCACCGGGCACCACTATCGGTGCGATTATCCGCGACGAAGAAGTGATCATTGCCCATGACGACACCGTGATCGAAACGGGCGACCATGTGATTTTGTTCCTTGTGGATAAAAAGCATATTCGCGATGTGGAGAAGCTGTTCCATGTGGGGTTGAGCTTCTTCTGATCCAGATTTTTCTGGTGATCAGACTGGCCTCATCGCGAGCAAGCTCGCTCCCACAGGGTTCTCGGTCGTACACACCATTTGTGTTTCTGAAGATCAACTGTGGGAGCGAGCTTGCTCGCGATAGCGGACTTCCAGATCCCGGATAACTTCCTGACACGCCCCAAAAAGGAATCCACCAATGATCGAATCCCTGGAAAAAATGCTCGCCAAAGGTGTGGATAACGCTTTGCTACGCTTCGGCCTGGGCAAGGGCTATCTGGATCTGGGGGAGAACGCCAAGGCAGTGGAGCATTTTCAACGCTGCGTCGAATTCGATCCGAAGTATTCGGCGGCGTGGAAACTACTGGGCAAGGCCCATCTGGCGCTGGCGGACTTTGCGGCCGCGCGGCAAGCCTGGGAGCAAGGCCTGGAAGCTGCTCGCGGCCATGGTGACAAACAGGCCGAGAAGGAAATGACGGTGTTCCTGAAGAAGCTCGAGCGTCAGGCGCACGCAGGCCAATAAAGATCAAAAGATCGTCCGAAGGCTCGGGCCGCGTTCGGACGATCTTTTGATTTTTTGCATCAATACCAGCGAGCTTCACCCGGCGGACGCTTCTTGAAGCGCTTCATGCTCCACATGTACTGGCTCGGATACGCCCGCACATAGCGCTCGACCACCTGGCTCATGGCCGCGCAAGACTCCGCGGTATCGGTGCTGTACATGGCTTCTGGCGCGGCTTCGAGGATCACTTTGTAGCCCGAACCGTCGGGCAGACGCAGGGCGTGCAGGAACACGCCGACCGCTTTGCCACCCGCGAGCATGTTCGGCACGAATTTACTGGTCAAGGCCTGAGTGGCAAAGAACGGCACGAAGATCCCGGCGGATTCGGCCGGTTCCGGGTCAGCCGGAATGCCCACTGCCCCCCCTTTGCGCACTTCCTTGATGACGCTGAGGATGCCTTCCTTGGTGGAAGCAGCGACCTTGTTACCCAGTTGCACCCGCTGCTTTTGCAGCAATTCATCCACCGCCTTCAATTTGGGCGGACGGTAAAAAATGATCGGTTTGCACTGGCTGCAGTAGAAGTGGTTGAGCACTTCCCAGTTGCCCAGGTGGCTGGTGATGCCGACCACGCCTTTGCCGGAGGCGAGGGCGTCCTTCAATATGTCGAGGCCCTCGACCTCGCGCACCAGGTCGATGGAGCGCTGGGCCGGCCAGATCCAGGCACAGGCGCTTTCGGTCAGGGACTTGCCGATATCCTTCAGGCTCTGGCCCACCAGGCGTTCACGCTCGGCGGGGTCCATGTCCGGAAAGCACTTGGACAGATTGATCCGTACCACGTCGCGGGAACGGTTCGGGGTTTTCCACATGACCCAGCCAATTGCCGAGCCCACGGCCTGCACGGCCCGCCACGGAAGCAGGGCAAACAGCCGCAGAGCGCCTACCAGCAAGGCGCCTTTCAACTTATCCACAGGTCACTCCTGATCTTGTGCTGTGCGCGAGGCGGCCATTCTAACCGGCGTTCGCCAGCTGCGCGTAGCGGTCGCAATCGCGGGTGTGATCCATGACCATGCCCGAGGCCTGCATCAGCGCGTAGCAAATGGTCGGCCCGACGAAGGTGAAACCGGCTTTTTTCAAGCCTTTGCTCATTTCCACGGCGGGCGGCGTCACGGCCGGCACTTCGCTGCGATCCTTGAAATGATTGATCACAGGCGTGCCACCGACGAACGACCAGAGAAATTCCACCGGGTCCTCCAGCGCCAGCCAGGCCTGGGCATTGCGCCGGGCCGCGTTGAGCTTGAGGCGGTTGCGGATGATGCCCGGATCGAGCATCAACTCGTCGATTTCGGCATCGCTCATCTGCGCCACGCGCTGGACATCAAAACCGAACATCACCTGACGATAATGCTCGCGTTTGCGCAGCACGGTGATCCAGGAAAGGCCGGCCTGGAACCCTTCGAGCAAAAGCAACTCGAACAATCCCTGCGCATCGCGTAGCGGCGTGCCCCACTCCTGATCGTGATAAGCCATGTACAGCGGATCTTCGGAACACCAAAAGCAGCGTGGCATAAGGCTCCAGGGGGCGTGCGCAGCCATGAATCGGGTATACTCCCGCTCTTTAAATCGCAGCCCAAGAAACAGGTGAATTTCGTGAGCCAGCCTACGCCAGCCGTGCGTACCTTCCAAGACTTGATCCTCGCCCTCCAGCAATACTGGGCCGAGCAAGGTTGTGTGGTACTTCAGCCCTACGATATGGAAGTAGGCGCCGGCACTTTCCACACTGCTACATTCCTGCGCGCCATCGGCCCGGAAACCTGGAACGCCGCCTACGTGCAGCCAAGCCGCCGTCCGACTGACGGCCGCTACGGCGAAAACCCGAACCGTCTGCAGCACTACTACCAGTTCCAGGTGGTCCTGAAGCCGAACCCGGACAACTTCCAGGAACTGTACCTGGGCTCCCTCAAGCACGTCGGCCTGGACCCGCTGGTCCACGACATCCGCTTCGTCGAAGACAACTGGGAATCGCCGACCCTTGGCGCCTGGGGTCTGGGCTGGGAAGTCTGGCTCAACGGCATGGAAGTGACCCAGTTCACCTACTTCCAGCAAGCGGGCGGCATCGAGTGCTATCCGGTGACCGGCGAGATCACCTACGGTCTCGAGCGCCTGGCCATGTACCTGCAAGGCGTGGACTCGGTCTACGACCTGGTCTGGGCTGATGGCCCGTTCGGCAAAGTGACCTACGGCGACGTGTTCCACCAGAACGAAGTGGAGCAGTCCACTTACAACTTCGAACACGCCAACGTCGACAAGCTGTTCGAACTGTTCGATTTCTACGAAAGCGAAGCCAAGCGCCTGATCGAACTCGACCAGCCGCTGCCGTTGCCGAGCTACGAAATGGTGTTGAAGGCTTCCCACACCTTCAACCTGCTGGATGCGCGCCGGGCGATCTCGGTGACCGCGCGTCAGCAATACATCCTGCGTGTACGCACCCTGGCGCGTTCCGTTGCGCAAGCCTACCTGCTGGCTCGTGCCAAGCTGGGCTTCCCGATGGCGACCCCGGACCTGCGTGATGAAGTACTGGCCAAGCTGGAGGCTGCACAATGAGTGCTCTGGATTTTCTGGTTGAACTGGGCACTGAAGAACTGCCACCCAAAGCCCTGAACACCCTGGCCGAGGCGTTCCTCGCCGGTATCGACAAGGGCCTGCAAGCCGCCGGCCTGAACTACGAAAGCAAAACCGTTTATGCCGCCCCGCGCCGCCTGGCCGTGCTGATCACCGCACTGGCCACCCAGCAGCCGGACCGCAGCATCAACCTCGACGGCCCGCCACGTCAGGCCGCGTTCGATGCCGAAGGCAACCCGACCCAAGCGGCACTGGGCTTTGCCAAGAAGTGCGGCGTCGATCTGAGCGAAATCGATCAGAGCGGCCCGAAGCTGCGCTACAGCCAGAGCATCGCCGGCAAGGCGACCGCGAGCCTGCTGCCGACCATCGTCGAAGATTCCCTGAACGACCTGCCGATCCCGAAACGCATGCGTTGGGGCGCGCGCAAGGAAGAATTCGTTCGTCCGACCCAATGGCTGGTGATGCTGCTCGGTGACCAGGTCATCGATTGCACCATCCTCGCCCAGAAGGCCGGCCGCGATTCCCGTGGTCACCGCTTCCACCACCCGGAAAGCGTGCGCATCGGCTCGCCGTCCAGCTACCTGGCCGACCTGCGTGCCGCCTATGTGCTGGCCGACGCCAACGAGCGTCGCGAGATCATCAGCAAGCGCACCGAAGAGCTGGCCACCCGTCAGGAAGGCACGGCAATCGTTCCGCCAGCCCTGCTCGATGAAGTGACCGCGCTAGTCGAATGGCCAGTGCCGCTGGTGTGCTCGTTCGAGGAACGCTTCCTCGATGTGCCGCAAGAAGCGCTGATCACCACCATGCAGGACAACCAGAAATATTTCTGCCTGCTGGACGCCGACGGCAAGTTGCTGCCACGTTTCATTACCGTGGCCAACATCGAGAGCAAAGATCCACAGCAGATCATCGCCGGTAACGAGAAAGTGGTTCGCCCACGCCTGACCGACGCTGAGTTCTTCTTCAAGCAAGACAAGAAGCAGAAGCTCGAAGACTTCAACCTGCGCCTGCAAAACGTGGTGTTCCAGGAAAAACTCGGCAGCGTCTACGACAAGGCCGAACGCGTTTCCAGACTGGCCGCGTTCATCGCTCCACACATTGGCGGTAACGCTCAATGGGCGGCGCGTGCCGGTCTGCTGTCCAAATGTGATCTGGCGACCGAGATGGTCGGTGAGTTCCCGGAGATGCAAGGTGTCGCCGGTTACTACTACGCCCTCAACGATGGCGAGCCGGAAGATGTCGCGCTGGCGCTGAACGAGCAATACATGCCGCGCGGTGCCGGTGCTGAACTGCCGACCACCCTGACCGGTGCGGCCGTGGCGATCGCCGACAAGCTCGACACCCTGGTCGGGATCTTCGGTGTCGGCATGCTGCCCACCGGTAGCAAAGACCCGTATGCCCTGCGCCGTGCCGCGCTCGGTGTGCTGCGGATCCTGATCGACAAGAAGCTCGACCTCGACCTGACCGACGCCGTGGCCTTCGCCGTCAACTCGTTCGGCAGCAAGGTCAAGGCTGCCGGCCTGGCTGATTCGGTGCTGGAGTTCATCTTCGACCGTCTGCGTGCCCGTTACGAAGACGAAGGCGTCGACGTCGCCACCTACCTGTCGGTACGTGCCCTGAAACCGGGTTCGGCCCTGGATTTCGATCAGCGCGTACAAGCGGTGGAAGCGTTCCGCAAATTGCCGGAAGCCGCTGCACTGGCCGCGGTGAACAAGCGCGTATCGAACCTGCTGAGCAAACTCGAAGGCAGCATGCCGACCACCGTCGAAGCCAAGTACTTCGACAACGCCGCCGAGTTCTCCCTGTACTCGGCGATCCAGCAAGCGGATCAAGCGGTGCAGCCAATGGCTGCGACCCGTCAGTACAGCGAATCGCTGGCGCGTCTGGCCGCCTTGCGCGAGCCGGTCGATGCGTTCTTCGAAGCCGTGATGGTCAATGCGGAGGACGCAAAAGTCCGCGCCAACCGTTATGCATTGCTGGCGCGTCTGCGTGGTTTGTTCCTCGGCGTTGCCGACATTTCGCTGCTGGGTTGAGGGACTGCTGTTGAAACTGCTGATTCTCGATCGGGACGGGGTGATCAATTACGACTCCGACGCTTACATCAAGTCGGTGGAGGAGTGGATTCCGCTCCCCGGATCAATCGAGGCCATCGCGCAGTTGAGCAAGGCCGGCTGGACGGTAGCGGTCGCTACCAACCAGTCGGGCATCGCTCGCGGCTATTACGACCTCGCCACTCTGGACGCCATGCACGAGCGCTTGCGCGCGCTGGTGGCGGAGCAGGGCGGTGAAGTCGGCCTGATCGTCTACTGCCCGCACGGGCCGGACGAAGGCTGCGATTGCCGCAAGCCGAAACCCGGGATGTTGAAAACCATCGCCGCTCATTACAACGTGTCGCTGACCAATCTCTGGTTCGTCGGCGACAGCCTTGGTGACCTGGAAGCCGCCAAAGCCGTCGATTCACAGCCAGTTTTGGTAAAGACCGGGAAAGGCGAAAAGACTTTGGGCAAGACCCTTCCGGTAGGCACATTGATTTTTGACGATCTGGCGGCGATTGCCGCAGAACTTATCCACAAATGCCCTTGAGTAAGTGTGCGCTTCGATTGGTCCTGACCAGGGATGAAAGGGAAGTGCGCTTTATATAGGACGGGCAATTCCCGCAACGGTAAACGTCACCATGTCGATATTGCAGGCCATCAGAACCTTCCTCTTTTACCTGCTGCTGGGCACCAGCTCCTTGCTGTGGTGCAGCCTGAGCTTTTTTATCGCGCCGTTTCTGCCATTCAAGGCACGTTACCGCTTTATCAACGTGTACTGGTGCCGCTGCGCCTTATGGCTGAGCAAAGTGTTTCTGGGTATCCGCTACGAAGTGAAGGGTGCCGAGAACGTACCTGAACGGCCTTGCGTCATTCAGTCGAACCACCAGAGCACGTGGGAGACGTTCTTTCTCTCTGCCTACTTTTCACCGCTGAGCCAGGTGCTCAAACGTGAATTGCTCTATGTGCCGTTCTTCGGTTGGGCCATGGCCATGCTGCGACCGATCGCCATCGATCGCGACAACCCGAAAGCCGCACTCAAGCATGTTGCGAAGAAGGGCGATGAACTGCTCAAGGACAATGTCTGGGTGCTGATCTTCCCTGAAGGCACGCGCGTTCCTTTCGGCACCGTCGGAAAGTTCTCGCGCGGTGGCAGCGCATTAGCGGTCAATGCCGAATTGCCGGTGCTGCCGATTGCGCACAACGCAGGCAAGTTCTGGCCGAAAACCGGTTGGGCGAAGAAGCAGGGCATCATCACTGTGATCATTGGCGAGCCGATGTATGCCGAAGGCAACGGGCCACGAGCCATTGCCGAATTGAACGACCGGGTCCAGGCGTGGAACGAGCAGATGCAACGGGAAATGGGCTCGCTGCCACCGGCTCCGCAAGCGCCGGTTTCAAACGATCAGGTGGCTGTCTGAGATTCTGTGGATAACCTGTGTACCGTTTCATTGAAAACCGTCGTTATTTGTACGTAACTTTATGATTTTTTTACATATTTCTCAGAGAGATAAAAACCATAAAAACGTGCATAAGTTTTTTTCGGACGTAAAAAAACCGGCTGATATAGCCGGTTTTTTTATGCCCGGAGCAATCGCTGACTGTCGACCTGGATCGCTCGCTTTCATTCTGTAAACAGCGGAAATTGCAGCCTGAATGTCGTGCCCTGACCCACCTCGCTCTGACACTCGACTCGCCCGCCGTGCCGATCCACAACGGCTTTGACCATCGATAATCCCAATCCCACACCATCGATACCCTGGGCGGAAGAAAAGCGTCGGTATTGGCTGAACAGTTCGGGTAACTCCTCAGCGGCGATGCCTTTGCCCTGATCGATGAGCTCACAGATCAGCCAGCCGTCGCGTTGACTGACGCGCAAATGGATACGAGTACCTGAAACACTGTACTTGATGGCATTTTCCAGCAGATTGAACAACGCCCGAGTCAGCAGCGCCTGATCCGCCAGAACCAGACTTTCCTGGGCCTCCTCTTCCACTTGATGAACCAGTTCGATCTGTTTCAGCTGCGCGATGGGCAGCGCTTGATCGAACACATCCAGCACCAGCATCGCAAACAGGCTCGGCTGAAACTGATAAGCCTCGGACTCGGCCCTCGCCAGTTGTACGAAACCGTCAGTCAGTTCCAGGGCCCGGCGCACCTGCCTTTCGATTTGATCGAAGAGTTGCAGATCACCGCCCACCTGATGACGATGCACATCGAGCAGCGCGAGGATGGCCGAGTGGGGTGCCCGCAGGTCGTGGGACAGAAAACGCAACAGGACTGCGCGTTGCTCTTCTGCATCACGTTCGACACTCAGATCAGTCAGGTTCCACAACCAGCCGACAGGGGTTTCCCCGTCTACTGGTAACAGCTCGGCACGCTCCAGACGCAGGCTACGCTCCTTGAGGTCGCGAAACTCAAGCAGCGGCAGTGTCGATAAAGGCGAACCCGGCCTGCGGCTCATATCCGGGTAACCGAGCCGTTCAAGTCGCTCTAGCACATCATCACCGACCAGATTCCCACCAAACAGGTCACGGGCCTTGCGGTTGCCGAGCAGAATCTGCCCTTGGGGATCGCTGATCAACGTGGCCACCGGCAAGTACTCCAGACCATCGGCGATGAATCGGTGGGTATCGCGGGTCAGGCTCATGGCTTGTTCCAGCGCCATGATCTGCTTCTGCAAACGGTCGCCACCGGGATACTGGGCACGACGGCGCTCCGGAAACACTTTCGGCTCGCTGTCCAGCCGCGCCAATTCCCAACCGAAATAGGTCAGCACCACACTGAGGCGCCGCCAGTTCCAGATCAGATAACCAAACAGCATACCCAGCACCGCAGGCGTCGGTGACCACCACCAGCGCTTGAGCTCCGCGAGGCCAGCGCTGGTCAGCAACGCACAAGCCATCCCCGTGAGCGTCAGCCAGAGCGCCAGGCGTGGGCGCCACAGCAACAGCCCAAGCACGCACGTCACCAGACCAAGGGAAAGCCATGCACTCAAGCCTGGGGATGCATCGCCCAAGTTGATTTGCGCGCGATAGGACAGCAACGTTGTCAGCGGCAACAGCACGAGACTTATCCACAACCACTCGCGGACCAATTGCCGAAACAATCGCTGTACCTGGCTTGGCTCTCGGCTTTCACGGCGGCGTTGGTCAAACATGGCCAACAGGGCAGGGCGGGGTGAATGGTTTCATGATTCCTACGCCAGAGGTGTCGACTCAAAGAATCATAGCGGACGCCGCGACCAACGGCGGGCCGCTTGCTTTCACTGTATCGATTGAGCCGCTATCGTCGATAAAGAGCTGCCCAAGCGACAAGGAATCACCGTGTATGCGCATTGCGATTCTGGACGATGAGCCCGCCGAACTGCGCCGGGTCGAACAAAGCCTGCAACAGATGGCCGAAACCGGAGAGCAGCCGTGGGCGCTGCACAGCTTCGAACGGGCCGAAGACCTGTTGCGCCAACTGCGTCGGGAGACCTTCGACCTGCTGATCCTCGACTGGCAACTTCCAGACCGCACGGGTTTGTCATTGCTGCTATGGACCCGCGAACATATGGAAGCGCCGCCGGCGGCAATCATGCTCACCAGTCGCGACGGCGAAAGCGATATCGTTCAGGCCCTGAATGCTGGCGCCGACGACTACGTCAGCAAACCGTTCCGCCCCAATGAACTGAAAGCCCGTGTTGGCGCGGTTCTGCGCCGACATGGCCAGCAGCGCGCGACTGCCGAAGGGTTGAGCTTCAATGATCTGGTGTTCGACGACGCCGAACTGACCGTCACTCGCGACGGCAAACCGATCGTCATGACCGAACGCGAATACCGCCTGGCGCATTGCCTGTTCAGCAACCTCGGTCGACCGCTGTCGCGGGATTACCTGTACGAACGACTCTGGCCCCATGAAGAAATGTCGTCGTCGCGACCGCTGGACACTCACATCTATCGCCTGCGCAACAAACTTGGGCTGACGGCGGATCGCGGTTGGCAGTTGCTGACGATTTATGGGTATGGGTATCGGTTGGAGAGTGTGGCGTCGGCGAGCGAGTGAAACGCAGGTAATAAAAAAGGCCAATGCAAATGCATTGGCCTTTTCGTTGGCGTCGACCGGGATCAGAAGTCCAGGTTGGACACCGCCAGGGCGTTGCTTTCGATGAAGTCACGACGAGGTTCGACCGCATCACCCATCAGGGTGTTGAAGATCTGGTCCGCGCCAATGGCGTCTTCGATGGTCACTTTGAGCATCCGGCGCTGGCTTGGGTCCATAGTGGTTTCCCATAGCTGATCCGGGTTCATTTCGCCCAGACCTTTGTATCGCTGGATGGTGTGACGCTTGGTGCTTTCAGCCATCAGCCATTCAAGGGCTTCCTTGAACTCGGTCACCGGCTTCTTGCGCTCGCCACGCTGGATATACGCGCCGTCGTCCAGCAGGGTGCTCAGTTGAGCGCCGAGGGAAACAACAGTCTTGTAATCGTTGCTGCCGAAGAAGTCGCGGTTGAAGGTGACGTAGTTCGACAGGCCGTGGGAGATCAGTTCGACCTCTGGCAGCCAGACGTTACGTTCACGGTCTTCACGCAGGCTGGCTTTGTAAACCAGGCCGGACTTCTCGACGGTGCGCAGGCGAACTTCGTACTGAGCCAGCCAATCTTGCATCGCTGCGTGATCGGACAGTTGCTCCATGCTCACCGCTGGCAAGTAGATGAAGTGCTCGGTCAGCTCCTGTGGGTACAGGCGCGACAGACGCTTGAGGGTCTTCATCACCAGACGGAAGTCATTCACCAGACGCTCAAGTGCTTCACCGGAAATGCCAGGAGCTTCTTCGTTCAGGTGCAGGCTCGCATCTTCCAGGGCCGACTGCGTCATGTACTCTTCCATGGCGTCGTCGTCTTTGATGTATTGCTCTTGCTTGCCTTTCTTCACTTTGTACAGCGGCGGCTGAGCGATGTAGATGTAGCCGCGTTCGATCAGCTCCGGCAACTGACGGAAGAAGAAGGTCAGCAGCAGGGTACGGATGTGCGAACCGTCGACGTCAGCATCGGTCATGATGATGATGTTGTGGTAACGCAGCTTGTCGATGTTGTACTCGTCGCGGCCGATGCCGCAGCCCAGCGCGGTGATCAAGGTGCCCACTTCTTGCGAAGAGATCATCTTGTCAAAACGCGCCTTCTCGACGTTCAGGATCTTGCCCTTCAGCGGCAGGATGGCTTGGGTCCGACGGTTACGTCCCTGCTTGGCGGAGCCGCCAGCAGAGTCACCTTCCACGAGGTAAAGTTCAGAAAGGGCAGGGTCTTTTTCCTGGCAGTCGGCCAGTTTGCCCGGCAGGCCGGCGATATCCAGCGCACCTTTGCGACGGGTCATTTCACGGGCTTTACGCGCCGCTTCACGAGCACGCGCCGCATCGATCATCTTGCCGACGACCAGCTTGGCTTCGTTCGGGTTTTCCAGCAGGAAGTCGGAGAAGTACTTGCCCATTTCCTGTTCGACCGCGGTCTTCACTTCGGAAGAAACCAGCTTGTCTTTGGTCTGGGAGCTGAACTTCGGATCCGGTACTTTCACCGAAATGATCGCAGTCAGGCCTTCACGGGCATCGTCACCGGTGGTGGCAACTTTGTGCTTCTTCGCCAGGCCTTCTGCTTCGATGTAGGTGTTGAGGTTACGCGTCAGCGCGGAACGGAAACCCACCAGGTGAGTACCGCCGTCGCGCTGTGGAATGTTGTTGGTGAAGCACAACAGGTTCTCGTTGAAGCTGTCGTTCCACTGCAGGGCGATTTCCACGCCGATGCCGTCTTCGCGCTGAATGTTGAAGTGAAACACCTGGTTGACCGCAGTCTTGTTGGTGTTCAGGTATTCAACGAACGCACGCAGGCCGCCTTCGTACTTGAACAACTCTTCCTTGCCGCTGCGTTCATCCTTGAGGACGATGCCGACACCGGAGTTGAGGAAGGACAGTTCACGAATCCGCTTGGCCAGGATGTCCCAGCTGAAGTGGATGTTCTTGAACGTCTCGGCCGATGGCTTGAAGTGAATCTGGGTGCCCGTGGTTTCACTCTCACCAACGATTTTCATCGGTTCTTGTGGAACACCGTGGACGTAAGTCTGTTCCCAGATTTTACCGCTGCGGCGAACGGTCAGGACCAGTTCTTTGGACAGTGCGTTCACCACCGACACACCTACACCGTGCAGACCACCGGATACTTTGTAGGAGTTGTCGTCGAACTTACCGCCGGCGTGCAGCACGGTCATGATGACCTCGGCTGCCGAAACGCCTTCTTCTTTGTGCACGTCTACCGGGATGCCGCGACCGTTGTCACGAACGGTGATGGACTCATCCGGGTGAATGATGATGCTGATGTCGTCGCAGTGGCCGGCGAGAGCTTCGTCGATCGAGTTATCGACCACTTCGAACACCATGTGGTGCAGACCGCTGCCATCGTCGGTGTCACCAATGTACATACCGGGACGTTTGCGTACGGCATCCAGGCCTTTCAGCACTTTAATGCTCGTTGAGTCGTACGTATTTTCTTCGCTCAATGCCTTCACTCCCGATGGTCGTGGGTCTGGGTGATACGGCCCTGTTCCACGTGGAACAGAGCGACTGGCGTTTCCGTCTGCCAGCCTTCCCTCAATAATTCGTGATCTACACAGGTGATAAAGACCTGGCAGCGTAAGTCTTCCAACAAGCGGCAAAGCGCACGACGGTGGTGCTCGTCCAGCTCGGACGGCAAGTCATCCACCAGATAAATACATTGACCGCGCCGAGCCTGGCTGACCAAGTGCCCTTGGGCAATCCGCAATGCGCAAACCACCAACTTCTGCTGGCCACGGGACAAGATGTCCGCGGCGTTGTGCGCACCCAGTCTGAGACGCAAATCAGCGCGTTGTGGTCCGGCCTGGGTATGCCCCATTTGCTGGTCCCGCTGAAGAGACCCAGCGAGCACAGCACTCAGTTCACGGTCCTTGTCCCAGCCGCGGTAATAGCTGAGCGTCAAGCCTTCAAGCTCAACCAGATCGCTCAAGGTTTGTTCAAAGACTGGTTTCAAGGCTTTGATATAAGCGCGGCGGTATTCATCAATTTCAGCGCTGGCCTGGCACAGTTCCCTGTCCCAAACCGCTTGCGAAACGGCGTCAAGTGTACCATGCCGCAGCCAAGAGTTTCTCTGGCGCAGGGCCTTCTGCAAGCGCTGCCAGGTTGACATGAAGCGCGGTTCCACGTGGAACACGCCCCAGTCGAGAAACTGTCGGCGAATTTTCGGCGCACCTTCCAGCAATCGAAAGCTGTCCGGATTGATCAGTTGCAGCGGAAGGATCTCGGCCAGTTGCGCGGCACTGCGTGCGTTCTGCCCATCGATACGGATCTGGAATTCACCTTGGCGATCCCGTGAGATGCCCAGGGCGCTATGCCCTCCCTCCGCCAGTTCAACCTGGCCAAATACTGTACAGGCAAGCTGTTCGTATTGAATGACCGGCAACAGACGGGTGCTGCGAAACGAACGGGCAAGCCCCAGCAGATGAATGGCTTCCAGAACACTGGTTTTGCCGCTGCCGTTGGCGCCGTAAAGAATATTGATGCGGGGGGAGGGGGAGAAGGTCACCGGATGCAGATTGCGCACCGCGGTGACCGAGACGCGACTTAAGGACATCTAGCTTCTGCTGAGCAAGATTACAGACGCATCGGCATGACAACGTAGGCCGAGTCGTCGTTATCCGATTCCTGCACCAGCGCGCTACTGTTGGAGTCGGACAAGATCAGACGAACCTGCTCGGTGGTCATCACGCCCAGTACGTCGAGCAGGTAGCTCACGTTGAAGCCGATTTCCAGAGAGCCACCGTTGTATTCAACGCCCACTTCTTCTTCCGCTTCTTCCTGCTCCGGGTTGTTCGCCTGGATCTTCAGCTGACCGCTGGCCAGTTGCAGACGGATACCACGGTACTTCTCGTTGGACAGAATCGCGGTACGGCTGAACGCTTCGCGCAGCGCCTGGCGATCGCCCAGTACCAGCTTGTCGCCGCCTTTAGGCAGAACACGCTCATAGTCCGGGAATTTTCCGTCGACCAGCTTCGAGGTGAAGGTGAACTCACCGGTGGTGGCGCGGATGTGGTGCTGACCCAGCACGATGCTGACATTGCCGTCTGGCTCGGTGAGCAGACGAGCCAGCTCGAGGATACCTTTACGCGGCACGATGACCTGGTGACGATCCGGCTGACCGATATCGGCCTGCATCGAGCACATGGCCAGACGGTGACCGTCAGTGGCCACGGCGCGGATCACGCCAGCGGACACTTCCAGCAGCATGCCATTAAGGTAGTAACGCACGTCCTGCTGGGCCATGGCGAAGCTGGTGCGCTCGATCAGACGACGCAGTTTGCTTTGCTCCAGGCTGCAGGTCAGCGAACCCGGGCCTTCTTCCACGGTAGGGAAATCGTTGGCCGGTAGTGTCGACAGGGTAAAGCGACTACGGCCGGCTTTGACCACGAGCTTCTGCTCATCGACCTTGATGTCGATCAGCGCATCGTTCGGCAGGCTTTTGCAGATGTCCATCAGCTTGCGCGCCGGCACGGTGATGGAACCCGGATCCGCCGGCTCTTCGAGTTGAACACGACCGACCAGCTCGACTTCCAGGTCGGTACCGGTCAGCGACAATTGCTGGCCTTCGACAACCAGCAGCACGTTGGAAAGCACCGGCAAGGTCTGTCGGCGCTCGACGACGCCTGCGACCAGTTGCAGGGGTTTCAACAGGGCTTCGCGTTGAATGGTGAAATGCATGGTCTAGTCCCTTGCCTTAATTAGCTGCGCTGGTATTCATCAAGTGGTCAGTGTACGCAGCAGGTTCTTGTAGTCCTCGCGGATGTCCGCGTCGGATTCCTTAAGTTCGTTGATCTTGCGGCACGCGTGCAAGACCGTTGTATGGTCGCGACCGCCAAACACATCGCCAATTTCCGGCAGGCTGTGGTTGGTCAGTTCCTTGGACAACGCCATGGCGACCTGACGCGGACGAGCGACCGAACGCGAACGGCGTTTGGACAGCAAATCGGATATCTTGATCTTGTAGTACTCGGCGACGGTGCGCTGAATGTTATCCACAGAGACCAGTTTATCCTGCAACGCCAACAAGTCCTTCAGGGATTCGCGAATCAGCTCGATGGTGATATCGCGGCCCATGAAGTGCGAGTGCGCGATCACGCGTTTGAGCGCGCCTTCCAGCTCACGTACGTTGGAGCGAATGCGTTGGGCAATGAAGAACGCGGCGTCGTGCGGCAACTCGACTTTGGCCTGATCGGCCTTCTTCATCAGGATCGCCACGCGGGTTTCCAGCTCCGGCGGCTCGACCGCTACGGTCAGGCCCCAGCCAAAACGGGATTTGAGACGTTCTTCAAGGCCTTCGATTTCCTTCGGGTAGCGGTCACTGGTGAGAATGACCTGCTGGCCACCTTCGAGCAGGGCGTTGAAGGTGTGGAAAAACTCTTCCTGGGAACGCTCCTTGCGGGCAAAGAACTGAATGTCATCGATCAGCAATGCATCCACCGAACGGTAGAAGCGTTTGAACTCGTTGATCGCGTTCAGTTGCAGAGCCTTGACCATGTCCGCCACAAAACGCTCGGAATGCAGGTACACCACCTTGGCATTCGGGTTCTTCTTTAATAGATGGTTACCCACAGCGTGCATCAAGTGGGTTTTACCCAGGCCGACGCCACCATAAAGGAAGAGCGGGTTGTAACCGTGCTTGGGGTTGTCTGCCACCTGCCAGGCGGCGGCGCGCGCCAACTGGTTGGATTTACCTTCAACGAAGTTCTCGAAGGTAAAGGTGCGATTCAGGTAACTGGTGTGCTTGAGCGCACCTTCGACCTGCACGGTACGTTGCTCGGCGCGAACCGGGGCCTGTTGCGAACTGGCGCCGGCCATGGGGTCGAAGCTGTCACGAGAAGGTTCTTGCTCGGTGACCTCATCCACTTTTCGCGTCGTACGTTTGGTCGATGCGGCGGCAGGTGCTGGCGGTGGACTGGCAGGCGCTTGAGCAGCCTGGGCCTGGGAAGCGGCGGCAGCCAGGGGAGCATTGGGCGCGGCACGGGGTGCCGAACTGCGTTTGCTGCCTATTAACAAGGAAAGCGCAGGCGCCATGCCATTGCCGTGCTCATCGAGCAATTCGAGAACACGCCCCAGGTACTTTTCGTTGACCCAGTCCAGAACAAAACGATTGGGTGCATAGACACGCAACTCGTCGCCTTCGGCTTCGACCTGTAGTGGACGGATCCAAGTGTTGAATTGTTGGGCAGGCAGCTCATCGCGCAAAAGCTCCACGCACTGCTGCCAAAGTTCCACTGACACGGATATCCCCTAAGTTGAAAGCCGGTGAGGCAAAAACAAGCGGCCATTGTAGCGACCAGACGCCGACTTATCCACACGAAGGTGGTTCATCGACCAAGAAGAATCGCCGTTTTATACGCAAAAAAGACGACCAGTGGTCTGTGCATAAGCTCTGTGGATAACCGGGGTTAAGGTCATTGCACAAGTGGGGGCGGAACTCGGTGGATAACCGGCCTGTGGATAAACCGAGCTTCCACACACAGGTTATCCGACAGCGCAGCACAGGCTGAACACTGTTTTCCACTGTAGTTGTCATTCTCTGTACATCAGGTAACACAAGGGCTGAATCGACTTATCCACAGATGGGTGCGGGCCTAGCTTTTATAAGCTTTACAGAAAAGCTTTAAATACTTTCCTTTCTTATTTTTATATTTGCCAACGGTTCGTTCAGCGCAAAACGCCCGGAGATCTATTTATAAGGAAACGCTGGTTGGAAATTGACCTGAAGGCTTGCTTTCTCTAGAATCCCCGGTCTCTTAAAACGGGGGCCATTCCGGCCCGTTGTGGACGAACCAGGTAACACGACAATGAAACGTACTTTCCAACCAAGCACTATCAAACGCGCTCGTACCCACGGTTTCCGTGCTCGCATGGCTACCAAGAACGGTCGTGCCGTCCTGTCGCGTCGTCGCGCCAAAGGTCGTGCGCGTCTGGCAGTTTGATAATCCGGCACTGGAGGTGAGTCAGGACTTCAGTCGGGAAAAGCGTCTGCTTACCCCCCGGCAATTCAAGGCAGTCTTTGACTCCCCTACCGGCAAGGTTCCGGGGAAAAATCTCCTGCTCCTTGCGCGCAACAACGATCTCGATCACCCCCGTCTCGGGTTGGTTATCGGGAAAAAGAGCGTAAAGCTCTCCGTCGAGCGCAATCGCCTCAAACGTCTGATGCGCGAATCGTTTCGCCTGAACCAGGACTCTCTGGTCGGTTGGGACATCGTTATCGTCGCGCGCAAAGGTTTGGGTGATGTAGAAAACCCCGAATTGATTCAGCATTTCGGCAAACTCTGGAAACGTCTGGCTCGCAGTTCGCCGGTACCAGCAGTCAAAACCGAAACTGTAGGGGTAGACAGTCCAGATGCGTAAACTGGCACTCGTTCCGATCCAGTTTTATCGCTATGCCATTAGTCCCCTGATGGCCAGTCACTGTCGTTTCTACCCCAGTTGTTCCTGCTACGCGTTAGAAGCCATCGAAAATCATGGCCTTCTTCGCGGTGGCTGGCTGACCTTTCGTCGTTTAGGTCGCTGTCATCCGTGGAATCCCGGTGGTTATGACCCGGTTCCACCTATCCCTACCTCCCGTTCTTCTTCGATGGCCGAGTAATCATGGATATCAAACGCACGATCCTGATCGTCGCCCTGGCAATCGTGTCCTACGTTATGGTTCTTAAATGGAACCAGGACTATGGCCAGGCTGCCCTGCCGACTCAGAATGTTGCCACCAATACGACTGCATCGGGCCTGCCGGATACGGCATCTGGCTCCAACGCTTCCGCCAGTGACGACATTCCACGTGCTGCAAGCGACACCAGTGCACCTGCTGAAACGCCGGTGGCTGTGAGCAAGGACCTCATCCAGATCAAAACGGATGTACTGGACCTGGCTGTCGACCCACAAGGTGGCGATGTTGCCCAACTGACCCTGCCGCTGTATCCGCGTCGTCAGGATCACCCGGAAATTCCGTTCCAGCTGTTCGATAACGGCGGCGAACGTACTTATCTGGCGCAAAGCGGTCTGATCGGCAGCAATGGTCCGGATGCCAATCCGGCCGGTCGTCCGGTTTATTCCTCGGAGAAGAAGGTTTATCAACTGGCTGACGGTCAGGACCAATTGGTCGTAGACCTGAAGTTCAGCAAGGACGGCGTCAACTACATCAAGCGTTTCACCCTGAAACGCGGCCTGTACGACGTAACCGTTTCCTACCTGATCGACAACCAGAGCGCTCAGCCCTGGTCCGGTGCGATGTTCGCGCAATTGAAGCGTGACGCCAGCGCCGATCCATCTTCCACAACCGCCACCGGCACCGCGACTTACCTGGGCGCTGCCCTGTGGACAAGTTCCGAGCCGTACAAGAAAGTGTCCATGAAGGACATGGACAAGGCGCCGCTGAAAGAAACCATCACTGGCGGTTGGGTTGCCTGGTTGCAGCACTACTTCGTGACCGCATGGATTCCGGCCAAGGGCGAAAACAACGTCGTCCAGACCCGTAAAGACAGCAAAGGCAACTACATCATCGGCTACACCGGCCCATCGATGAGTGTTGCGCCGGGTGCCAAGGCCGAGACCAGTGCTGTTCTGTACGCCGGTCCGAAAAGCCAGGCCGTGCTGAAAGAGTTGTCCCCAGGTCTGGAACTGACGGTCGACTACGGCATTCTGTGGTTCATCGCCCAACCGATCTTCTGGTTGCTGCAACACATCCACGCCATTGTGGGTAACTGGGGCTGGTCGATCATCTTCCTGACCATGCTGATCAAAGGGATTTTCTTCCCGCTGTCGGCTGCCAGCTACAAATCCATGGCGCGCATGCGTGCAGTGGCACCGAAACTGGCCGCGCTGAAAGAGCAACATGGCGATGACCGGCAGAAAATGTCGCAATCCATGATGGAGCTGTACAAGAAAGAGAAGATCAATCCGCTGGGTGGTTGCTTGCCAATCCTCGTGCAGATGCCGGTTTTCCTCTCGCTGTACTGGGTTCTGCTGGAAAGCGTCGAAATGCGCCAGGCGCCGTTCATGCTGTGGATCACTGACCTGTCGATCAAGGATCCGTTCTTCATTCTGCCGATCATCATGGGTGCAACCATGTTCATCCAGCAGCAGTTGAACCCGACTCCACCGGATCCGATGCAGGCCAAGGTGATGAAACTGATGCCAATCATCTTCACCTTCTTCTTCCTGTGGTTCCCGGCGGGTCTGGTGCTGTACTGGGTAGTGAACAACTGCCTGTCGATCGCCCAACAGTGGTACATCACGCGTAAGATCGAAGCGGCTACCAAAGCAGCTGCCTGATTTACACTGTGGATAACCACTCAAAACGCCCCCTAGTGGGGCGTTTTGCTATCTGTCACTTTTGTCTGGATACCGGTTTATGAGCGTTCCTCGTGAAACCATCGCCGCCGTCGCCACCGCTCAAGGTCGTGGCGGTGTAGGCATCGTGCGTATTTCCGGGCCGTTGGCCAGCGTTGCGGCCAAGGCTTTCAGCGGTCGCGAGCTCAAGCCGCGATTTGCCCACTATGGTCCGTTTCTCGGTGAAAACGACGAGGTGCTGGACCAGGGCATCACGCTGTATTTTCCAGGGCCAAACTCGTTCACCGGCGAAGATGTGCTGGAGCTGCAAGGTCATGGTGGCCCGATCGTTCTGGATATGTTGCTCAAGCGTTGCCTGGAACTGGGTTGCCGTCTCGCCCGACCGGGGGAGTTCAGTGAGCGCGCCTTCCTCAACGACAAACTGGACCTCGCCCAGGCCGAAGCCATTGCCGACCTGATTGAAGCCAGTTCTGCCCAGGCTGCGCGAAACGCATTGCGCTCCCTGCAGGGTGCCTTCTCGTCACGTGTGCATAACCTCACCGAGCAATTGATCGGCCTGCGCATCTATGTCGAAGCGGCCATCGATTTCCCGGAAGAGGAAATCGACTTCCTCGCCGATGGCCACGTCCTGAGCATGCTCGACAAAGTGCGCGACGAGTTATCTACCGTCATGCGCGAAGCCGGGCAGGGTGCCTTGCTGCGTGACGGCATGACCGTGGTGATTGCCGGTCGTCCGAATGCCGGTAAATCCAGCCTGCTCAATGCACTGGCCGGGCGTGAAGCGGCGATCGTGACCGAAATTGCTGGCACCACCCGTGATGTGCTTCGTGAACATATCCACATCGATGGCATGCCGCTGCACGTGGTGGATACCGCCGGTCTGCGCGATACCGATGATCATGTGGAAAAAATCGGCGTAGAGCGTGCCTTGAAAGCCATTGGCGAAGCGGATCGGGTACTGCTGGTAGTCGATGCCACGGCACCTGAAGCCCTCGATCCGTTCGCACTCTGGCCGGAGTTTCTCGAAATCCGTCCCGATCCCGCGAAAGTCACCCTGATCCGCAACAAGGCCGACCTTACGGCTGAACCCATTGCCATGGAGGTCAGCGACGACGGCCATGTCACCATCAGCCTGAGCGCCAAGTCTGGTGGTGTCGGGCTAGAGCTGCTGCGTGATCACCTCAAGGCCTGCATGGGCTATGAACAAACGTCCGAAAGCAGCTTCAGTGCTCGCCGGCGACACCTTGAGGCGCTACGTCATGCCAGTACTGCCCTCGAGCATGGCCGTGCCCAATTGACCCTGGCCGGCGCTGGCGAGTTGTTGGCCGAGGATTTGCGCCAGGCTCAGCAGTCGCTGGGTGAAATCACCGGTGCTTTCAGCTCTGACGATCTGCTGGGGCGAATTTTCTCCAGCTTCTGTATCGGTAAGTAGCCCTCCTGTTATTCACAGACAGGCCATTCGTGCCTGTCTGCTCCCTCCTTTTCTGAAAAAAACCTCCAGTGCCGAGCGGACTTCGTCTGCTTGAGCGCAATTCCTGTACCCGAATTTCGAGCGAACGGCACTTTTCTGTGGATTAAGCCCTGTGAATAACCGCAGCTAAGGTCAGTTGATAACAGGGCTCTAAAACTGAACATAACCGTCTCTGTGGATAACCACCCATTTCATCCACAGGCTTACACCGGTTATCCAAGGGCCTCATTGGCACATGAACACAGGGTTTTGAATCTCTGTACACATTGAAAACAAAGGGCTTCATAGATCTATCCACAGATAGTTGCCTGCATAGAAATAAACATAAAAACAAAGATTTAATAAATTTCTTTCTTTTTAATTTCTATAACTCCGAGTTTTCCACAGCTGGTTAAATTTTGTGCAAAGGGTTCTTTAGGAAGGGCGAAGTCCCTATACTTGTCGACCAGGTCCAAAAACCTGAGCTCAAACTATTCCTGAATTACCTACTTAAGCAGGCACGAGGTGCGTGGTGGATTTCCCTTCCCGTTTTGAAGTGATCGTCATCGGCGGCGGTCATGCCGGTACCGAGGCAGCACTGGCCTCAGCACGTATGGGGGTTAAAACCCTGTTGCTGACGCACAACGTGGAAACCCTCGGTGCCATGAGTTGCAATCCGGCCATTGGCGGGATCGGCAAAAGCCACCTGGTCAAGGAAATCGACGCCCTCGGCGGCGCGATGGCCATGGCTACCGATAAAGGCGGTATCCAGTTTCGCGTGTTGAACAGCCGCAAAGGCCCGGCCGTGCGAGCAACCCGCGCACAGGCAGACCGGGTTCTGTACAAGGCAGCTGTCCGCGAAATCCTGGAGAACCAGCCGAACCTGTGGATATTTCAACAGGCCGCTGACGATCTGATCGTCGAGCAGGAACAAGTCCGTGGTGTTGTCACCCAGATGGGCCTGCGTTTCCTCGCCGATTCCGTGGTGTTGACCACCGGTACGTTCCTCGGTGGACTTATCCACATCGGTTTGCAGAATTTTTCCGGCGGTCGCGCCGGTGATCCGCCATCGATCGCGCTGGCTCACCGTCTGCGTGAACTGCCATTGCGTGTGGGTCGTTTGAAAACCGGTACTCCGCCGCGTATCGACGGCCGGTCTGTGGATTTCTCGGTGATGTCCGAGCAACCGGGTGATACGCCGATCCCGGTGATGTCGTTCATGGGGTCCAAAGAGCAGCATCCGAAGCAAGTCAGCTGCTGGATTACCCACACCAACGCCCGTACCCACGAAATCATTGCCGCGAACCTCGACCGTTCGCCGATGTATTCCGCTGCCGGTGAGATCGAAGGCATCGGCCCGCGTTATTGCCCGTCGATCGAAGACAAGATCCATCGCTTCGCCGACAAGGAAAGCCATCAGGTGTTCATCGAACCGGAAGGTTTGACCACCCATGAGCTGTATCCGAACGGGATATCCACATCCTTGCCGTTCGACGTGCAATTGCAGATCGTGCAATCGATCCGCGGCATGGAAAACGCGCACATCGTGCGTCCTGGCTACGCGATCGAGTACGACTACTTCGATCCGCGTGACCTGAAATACAGCCTGGAAACCAAAGTCATCGGCGGCCTGTTCTTCGCCGGGCAGATCAACGGCACCACCGGTTACGAAGAAGCCGGTGCCCAGGGTTTGCTCGCCGGGACCAACGCAGCGCTGCGCGCACAAGGCAAAGAGGCCTGGTGCCCGCGCCGCGACGAGGCCTATATCGGCGTGTTGGTTGACGACCTGATTACCCTCGGTACCCAAGAGCCGTACCGGATGTTCACGTCCCGTGCCGAATACCGTCTGATTCTGCGCGAAGACAACGCCGACCTGCGTTTGACCGAAAAAGGTCGCGAACTGGGCCTGGTGGATGACGTGCGCTGGGCGGCTTTCTGCAAAAAACGCGAAAGCATCGAACTGGAAGAGCAGCGCCTGAAAAGCACCTGGGTACGCCCGGGCACCGAACAAGGCGATGCCATTGCCGAAAAGTTCGGCACGCCACTGACTCACGAATACAACCTGCTCAATCTCTTGAGCCGTCCGGAAATCGACTACGCTGGTCTGATCGCCGTGACCGGTGGGGGCGCAGAAGATCCACAGGTTGCCGAGCAGGTCGAAATCAAGACCAAGTACGCCGGCTACATCGATCGTCAACAGGATGAAATCGCCCGCCTGCGCGCCAGCGAAGACACCAAATTGCCTGTGGATATCGATTACACAAATATTTCCGGTCTCTCCAAAGAGATCCAGAGCAAGCTCGGCGCGACCCGTCCAGAAACCTTGGGCCAGGCCTCGCGTATCCCGGGCGTTACGCCGGCAGCCATTTCGCTGTTGATGATTCATTTGAAAAAACGCGGCGCGGGCCGTCAGTTGGAGCAAAGCGCTTGAGTTCGTTGGTCACTTCGCAACACGCAGAAGAGTTATCCACAGGTGCCCGCCAGCTTGGCGTCACGCTGACAGAAACCCAGCACGCACAACTGCTGGGTTACCTGGCCCTGTTGATCAAATGGAACAAGGCTTACAACCTCACCGCCGTGCGTGATCCGGACGAAATGGTTTCCCGTCACTTGCTCGATAGCCTGAGTGTGATGTCGTTCATCGAAAACGGTCGTTGGCTCGACGTCGGCAGTGGCGGCGGCATGCCTGGCATTCCGCTGGCGATCCTGTTTCCCGAGTCCCAGGTGACCTGCCTGGACAGCAACGGCAAGAAAACCCGCTTCCTGACCCAGGTAAAACTCGAACTCAAACTAGATAACCTGCAAGTTATCCACAGTCGCGTTGAAGCCTTCCAGCCTGCCCAGCCGTTCAACGGGATCATTTCCCGGGCGTTCAGCAGCATGGAGAACTTCAGCAACTGGACTCGCCACCTCGGCGATAGCGAAACACGCTGGCTGGCAATGAAGGGCGTTCATCCGGCCGATGAGCTGGTAGCATTGCCGGCAGACTTCCACCTCGATAGCGAACACGCCCTGGCCGTACCTGGTTGCCAAGGCCAACGCCATCTGCTGATACTGCGCCGCACGGCATGATTGGGAACACAAGCAAGAATGGCTAAGGTATTCGCGATTGCGAACCAAAAGGGTGGCGTGGGCAAAACCACCACCTGCATCAACCTCGCAGCATCCCTGGTCGCGACCAAGCGCCGGGTGCTGTTGATCGACCTTGATCCACAGGGCAACGCCACCATGGGTAGCGGTGTGGATAAACATGGCCTGGAAAACTCGGTCTACGACCTGCTGATCGGTGAGTGCGACCTGGCCCAGGCCATGCACTTTTCCGAACACGGTGGTTACCAGTTGTTGCCAGCCAACCGCGACCTCACCGCGGCCGAAGTAGTGCTGCTGGAAATGCAGATGAAGGAAAGCCGTCTGCGCAGCGCGCTGGCGCCGATCCGGGAAAACTACGATTACATCCTGATCGACTGCCCACCGTCGCTGTCGATGCTGACCCTGAACGCACTGGTTGCCGCCGACGGGGTAATTATCCCCATGCAGTGCGAGTACTTCGCACTCGAAGGCTTGAGCGACCTTGTGGATAACATCAAGCGTATCGCTGAACTGCTGAACCCGAACCTGAAGGTCGAAGGCCTGCTGCGGACGATGTACGACCCGCGCCTGAGCCTGATGAACGATGTCTCGGCGCAGCTCAAGGAACACTTCGGCGAACAGCTCTACGACACCGTCATTCCGCGCAACATCCGTCTGGCCGAAGCGCCAAGCTACGGCATGCCGGCGCTGGCGTACGACAAAGCATCGCGAGGCGCCGTTGCCTATCTGGCATTGGCGGGCGAAATGGTTCGTCGTCAACGCAAAAACTCACGCATCGCCGCTGCTCAGGCAACTTAAGGAATCCCCATGGCCGTCAAGAAACGAGGTCTCGGACGTGGACTGGATGCTCTGTTGAGTGGTCCGACTGTCAGCTCGCTGGAAGAACAAGCGGCGCAAGCCGATCAGCGTGAGCTGCAGCACCTTCCCCTGGATCTGCTCCAGCGCGGCAAATACCAGCCGCGTCGTGACATGGATCCGCAGGCGCTCGAAGAGCTGGCGCAGTCGATCAAGGCCCAGGGCGTCATGCAGCCCATCGTGGTTCGCCCGATCGGCAGCGGCCGTTTTGAAATCATTGCCGGCGAACGCCGCTGGCGCGCCAGCCAGCAAGCCGGGAAGGAAACCATCCCGGCGATGGTTCGCGATGTACCCGATGAAACCGCTATTGCCATCGCGCTGATCGAGAACATCCAGCGCGAAGACCTGAACCCGATCGAAGAAGCGGTGGCTCTGCAGCGGTTGCAGCAGGAGTTCCAGCTGACCCAGCAACAGGTCGCCGAGGCAGTGGGCAAGTCCCGGGTGACCGTGGCTAACCTGTTGCGCCTGATTTCCTTGCCGGAAGTCATCAAGACCATGTTGTCCCACGGCGACCTGGAAATGGGTCACGCCCGTGCTTTGCTCGGTTTGCCGGAAATTCAACAGGTTGAAGGGGCGCGACATGTTGTCGCACGCGGGCTGACCGTGCGCCAAACCGAGGCACTGGTTCGCCAGTGGTTGAGTGGTAAACCGGAGCCTGTTGAAGCGGCAAAACCGGACCCGGATATCGCCCGTCTTGAACAGCGCCTGGCCGAGCGCCTAGGCTCTGCGGTGCAGATCCGCCACGGTAAGAAGGGTAAAGGGCAGTTGGTGATTGGCTACAACTCACTGGATGAGCTTCAAGGCGTACTTGCGCATATCCGCTGAAACATTTCCTCATGTAGCGCGCAGTCGGAAATCACTACCTGACAGTTGAATAGGGGCAGAACCGCCCCTATACTCTGCGCGCATTTTGTCGGCACAAATTATGCCAAGTTATTGAATTTCGGCAGCCGACCATTGGGGAGTAAAAGTGATGGAAACCCGCACGCCAAACCGCCTGCCCTTCCATCGCCTGGCAGTTTTTCCGGTGTTAATGGCTCAATTTGTCGTGTTGCTGATCGCCGCTTTGGCGCTCTGGTACCGATATGGAGTCGTTGCCGGGTACTCGGGACTCTGCGGAGGCCTGATAGCCTTGCTACCGAATGTTTATTTCGCTCACAGGGCATTTCGGTTTTCCGGCGCCCGAGCAGCCCAGTCCATCGTCCGGTCTTTTTATGCCGGCGAGGCAGGCAAACTGATTTTGACGGCAGTGCTGTTTGCACTGGTGTTTGCAGGTGTGAAGCCACTGGCGCCGATTGCAGTATTCGGTGCCTTCGTGCTGACTCAGTCGGTCAGCTGGTTCGCTCCCCTGCTGATGAGAACAAGACTTTCGAGACCTTAGGGCGTTTGAGGCAACCATGGCAGAAACAACCGCTTCGGGCTATATCCAGCACCACTTGCAGAACCTGACCTTCGGTCAGCTACCCAACGGCGGCTGGGGCTTTGCCCACACCGCAGCAGAAGCCAAGGAAATGGGCTTCTGGGCTTTCCACGTCGATACCCTCGGCTGGTCGGTCGCATTGGGTCTGATCTTCGTTCTTCTTTTCCGCATGGCGGCAAAGAAGGCGACTACCGGTGTTCCTGGTGCTTTGCAGAACTTCGTTGAAGTATTGGTCGAATTCGTCGATGGCAGCGTGAAAGACAGCTTCCATGGCCGTAGCCCTGTGGTTGCACCACTGGCACTGACCATCTTCGTCTGGGTGTTCATGATGAACGCCGTCGACCTGGTACCGGTCGACTGGATTCCTCAGCTGGCCATCCTGATCTCCGGCGACCACCACATCCCGTTCCGTGCCGTGTCGACCACCGACCCGAACGCTACTCTGGCCATGGCCTTCTCGGTGTTCGCGCTGATCATTTTCTACAGCATCAAGATCAAGGGCCTCGGCGGCTTCATCGGCGAGCTGACCCTGCACCCGTTCGGCAGCAAGAACATCTTCCTTCAGGCGCTGCTGATCCCGGTGAACTTCCTGCTGGAATTCGTGACCCTGATCGCCAAGCCGATCTCCCTGGCTCTGCGTCTGTTCGGCAACATGTATGCCGGCGAGCTGGTCTTCATTCTGATTGCTGTGATGTTCGGCAGCGGTCTGCTCTGGCTTAGTGGCCTGGGCGTTGTTCTGCAGTGGGCGTGGGCTGTGTTCCACATCCTGATCATCACCCTGCAGGCGTTCATCTTCATGATGCTGACCATCGTCTACCTGTCGATGGCACACGAAGAAAACCATTAAGACCAGTCTCGACTAGTCTGATGTCCCTCCCCGTTAAACGGGAGGGGGCTCTTAACGGGGCCTCTGAAACGATTTGTTTTACCGCTTTAAATTAAAAAAACCTAAACCATACGACGTAAAAGTCGGGAGGAAAGATGGAAACTGTAGTTGGTCTAACCGCTATCGCTGTTGCACTGTTGATCGGCCTGGGCGCACTGGGTACCGCAATTGGTTTCGGCCTGCTGGGCGGCAAGTTCCTGGAAGGCGCAGCGCGTCAGCCAGAAATGGTTCCAATGCTGCAAGTTAAAATGTTCATCGTTGCCGGTCTGCTCGACGCCGTAACCATGATCGGTGTTGGTATCGCTCTGTTCTTCACCTTTGCGAACCCGTTCGTTGGTCAAATCGCTGGCTGATTACTCGGATCTTCCGGGTAATTTGGTGTGATGGACAACGTAACTGCGAGGTGTTGGCGTGAACATTAATGCGACCCTGATTGGCCAGTCCGTTGCGTTCCTGATTTTTGTACTGTTCTGCATGAAGTTCGTATGGCCTCCGGTCATTGCGGCTCTGCACGAACGTCAAAAGAAGATCGCTGATGGTCTGGACGCTGCCAGCCGAGCAGCTCGCGACCTGGAGTTGGCCCAAGAGAAAGCGGGTCAGCAACTGCGCGAAGCGAAAGCTCAGGCAGCTGAAATCATCGAGCAAGCCAAGAAACGCGGTAATCAGATTGTCGAAGAGGCTGTTGAAAAAGCCCGTGTCGACGCTGACCGTGTGAAGGTTCAGGCTCAGGCCGAGATCGAACAGGAACTGAACAGTGTCAAAGACGTGCTGCGTGCCCAAGTGGGCTTGCTGGCAGTCGAAGGCGCCGAGAAGATCCTGGGTGCCACAATCGATCAAAACGCGCACGCAAAGCTGGTTAACCAACTGGCTGCTGAAATCTAAGCGAGGGCGATCATGGCAGAACTGACCACGTTGGCCCGACCTTACGCTAAGGCGGCCTTCGAGCACGCTCAGGCCCACCAGCAACTGGCCAATTGGTCAGCCATGCTCGGCCTGGCTGCAGCGGTGTCGCAAGACGACACTCTGCAGCGCGTGCTCAAGGCCCCGCGACTGACGAGCGCAGAAAAGGCCACCACGTTCATTGACGTGTGTGGCGACAAGTTTGATGCCAAGGCACAGAACTTCATCAATGTCGTTGCCGAAAACGACCGTCTCCTGCTATTGCCGGAGATTGCCGCTCTTTTCGACCTGTACAAGGCCGAGCAAGAGAAGTCGGTAGACGTTGAAGTGACCAGTGCTTTTGCATTGAACCAAGAACAGCAAGACAAACTCGCCAAGGTTCTCAGTGCACGACTCAACCGGGAAGTGCGCCTGCAAGTTGCGGAGGACGCTGCCCTTATTGGTGGTGTCGTCATCCGCGCCGGCGACCTGGTTATCGATGGCTCGATTCGCGGCAAAATCGCGAAACTGGCCGAAGCATTGAAATCTTGAGTTTGAAGGGGCAGCAGAGCAATGCAGCAACTCAATCCTTCCGAAATAAGTGAAATTATCAAGGGCCGCATCGACAAGCTCGATGTGACCTCCCAAGCCCGTAACGAAGGCACTGTCGTCAGCGTATCTGACGGTATCGTGCGGATTCACGGTCTGGCCGACGTAATGTACGGCGAGATGATCGAGTTTCCGGGCGGCGTCTTCGGCATGGCCCTCAACCTGGAGCAAGACTCCGTAGGTGCCGTTGTACTGGGCGCATACCAGTCTCTGGCTGAAGGCATGAGCGCCAAGTGCACTGGCCGCATCCTCGAAGTTCCGGTTGGTAAGGAACTGCTGGGTCGCGTAGTCGACGCACTGGGTAACCCTGTTGACGGCAAAGGTCCACTGGGCAACACCGAGACCGACGCGGTCGAGAAAGTTGCTCCAGGCGTGATCTGGCGTAAGTCGGTAGACCAGCCTGTACAGACTGGCTACAAGGCTGTCGATGCCATGATCCCGGTCGGCCGTGGCCAGCGTGAGCTGATCATCGGTGACCGTCAGATCGGTAAAACCGCTCTGGCGATCGACGCGATCATCAACCAGAAGAACAGCGGCATTTTCTGCGTCTACGTAGCGATCGGTCAGAAACAATCGACCATCGCCAACGTGGTTCGCAAGCTGGAAGAAAACGGCGCCCTGGCCAACACGATCATCGTGGCTGCCAGTGCTTCGGAATCTCCTGCGCTGCAATTCCTGGCACCGTACTCCGGTTGCACCATGGGTGAATTCTTCCGCGACCGCGGTGAAGACGCGCTGATCGTTTATGACGATCTGTCCAAGCAAGCAGTGGCTTACCGCCAGATTTCCCTGCTGCTGCGCCGTCCACCAGGCCGTGAAGCTTACCCAGGCGACGTGTTCTATCTCCACTCCCGTCTGCTGGAGCGCGCATCCCGCGTTTCGGAAGAATACGTAGAGAAGTTCACCAACGGCGCAGTGACCGGCAAAACCGGTTCCCTGACCGCACTGCCGATCATCGAAACCCAGGCTGGCGACGTTTCCGCGTTCGTTCCGACCAACGTGATTTCCATCACCGACGGTCAGATCTTCCTGGAATCGGCCATGTTCAACTCGGGCATCCGCCCTGCAGTGAACGCCGGTGTTTCGGTATCCCGTGTGGGTGGTGCCGCTCAGACCAAGATCATCAAGAAGCTGTCCGGTGGTATCCGTACCGCTCTGGCTCAGTACCGTGAACTGGCGGCATTCGCCCAGTTCGCTTCTGACCTGGACGAAGCGACCCGTAAGCAACTTGAGCATGGTCAGCGCGTTACCGAGCTGATGAAGCAGAAGCAATACGCACCAATGTCGATCGCTGACATGGCGCTGTCGCTGTATGCCGCTGAGCGTGGGTTCCTGACTGACGTTGAAATCGCCAAGATCGGCAGCTTCGAACAAGCGCTGATTGCTTTCTTCAACCGCGATCACGCCGATTTGATGGCGAAGATCAACGTGAAGGGTGACTTCAATGACGAAATCGACGCTGGCATGAAAGCCGGTATCGAGAAGTTCAAGGCCACCCAAACCTGGTAAGCCGCAGCGGGAGCCGCAAGGCTCCCGCTTGCTAACCTGATAGGTGTTACATGGCAGGCGCAAAAGAGATTCGCAGTAAGATTGCGAGCATCAAAAGCACGCAAAAGATTACCAGCGCCATGGAAAAAGTGGCGGTCAGTAAAATGCGCAAGGCACAAATGCGCATGGCTGCTAGCCGTCCTTACGCGGAGCGCATCCGCCAGGTTATTGGTCATCTGGCCAACGCCAACCCGGAATATCGCCACCCGTTCATGATCGACCGTGAAGTAAAGCGAGTTGGTTATGTCGTAGTGAGCAGTGACCGTGGTTTGTGTGGTGGCTTGAACACCAACCTGTTCAAGGCTCTGGTCAAGGACATGGCGGTAAACCGCGAAAACGGCGTCGAGATCGATCTGTGTGTCGTTGGTAGCAAGGGTGCGGCTTTCTTCCGCAACTTCGGCGGTAACGTCGTAGCAGCTATCAGCCACCTGGGTGAAGAGCCGTCGATCAATGATCTGATTGGCAGCGTCAAGGTGATGCTGGATGCCTACCTGGACGGCCGTATTGACCGCCTGTCCGTGGTGTCCAACAAGTTCATCAACACCATGACGCAACAGCCTACCGTGGAGCAGTTGATTCCACTGGTGGCAACCCCGGATCAAGACCTCAAGCACCACTGGGACTATCTCTACGAACCGGATGCCAAAGAGCTGCTTGACGGCTTGATGGTCCGTTACGTCGAGTCGCAGGTCTACCAGGCGGTGGTCGAGAACAACGCGGCTGAACAGGCTGCGCGGATGATCGCGATGAAGAACGCTACCGACAACGCCGGTGATTTGATCAGCGATTTGCAGCTGGTCTACAACAAGGCGCGTCAGGCTGCGATCACCCAAGAGATCTCGGAAATCGTCGGCGGCGCTGCCGCGGTTTAACGGTTCAAATATTCAGAGGATCCAGCTATGAGTAGCGGACGTATCGTTCAAATCATCGGCGCCGTTATCGACGTGGAATTTCCACGCGACAGCGTACCGAGCATCTACAACGCGCTGAAAGTAATGAGCGCGGCTGAAACCACTCTGGAAGTTCAGCAACAGCTGGGCGACGGCGTGGTTCGCACCATTGCGATGGGTTCCACCGAGGGCTTGAAGCGCGGTCTGGAAGTTACCGATTCTGGCGCAGCCATCTCCGTACCGGTCGGTAAAGCGACTCTGGGCCGGATCATGGACGTCCTCGGTAACCCGATCGACGAAGCTGGTCCGATCGACACCGAAGAGCGTTGGGGCATTCACCGTCCAGCACCTTCGTTCGCTGAACAAGCAGGCGGTAACGACCTGCTGGAAACCGGCATCAAGGTTATCGACCTGGTTTGCCCGTTCGCCAAAGGCGGTAAAGTCGGTCTGTTCGGTGGTGCCGGTGTAGGCAAAACCGTAAACATGATGGAACTGATCCGTAACATCGCCATCGAGCACAGCGGTTATTCCGTGTTCGCCGGTGTGGGTGAGCGTACTCGTGAGGGTAACGACTTCTACCACGAGATGAAGGACTCCAACGTTCTGGACAAAGTGGCACTGGTTTACGGTCAGATGAACGAGCCGCCGGGTAACCGTCTGCGCGTAGCACTGACCGGCCTGACCATGGCCGAGAAGTTCCGTGACGAAGGTAACGACGTTCTGCTGTTCGTCGACAACATCTATCGTTACACCCTGGCCGGTACTGAAGTATCCGCACTGCTGGGCCGTATGCCTTCGGCTGTAGGTTACCAGCCGACCCTGGCTGAAGAGATGGGCGTTCTGCAAGAACGTATCACTTCGACCAAGGAAGGTTCGATCACTTCGATCCAGGCGGTATACGTACCTGCGGATGACTTGACCGACCCGTCGCCAGCGACCACCTTCGCCCACTTGGACGCTACCGTCGTTCTGTCCCGTGACATCGCTTCCCTGGGTATCTACCCGGCGGTCGATCCACTCGACTCGACTTCGCGCCAGCTGGACCCGAACGTAATCGGCCAGGACCACTACGACACCGCTCGCGGCGTTCAGTACGTTCTGCAGCGTTACAAAGAACTGAAGGACATCATTGCGATCCTGGGTATGGACGAGCTGTCGGAAGCCGACAAGCAGTTGGTAAACCGTGCTCGTAAGATCCAGCGCTTCTTGTCGCAGCCGTTCTTCGTGGCTGAAGTCTTCACCGGTGCATCGGGTAAATACGTTTCCCTGAAAGACACCATTGCTGGCTTCAAAGGCATCCTCAACGGTGACTACGACCACCTGCCAGAACAAGCGTTCTACATGGTTGGCGGCATCGAAGAAGCGATCGAAAAAGCCAAGAAACTGTAATCCCGGCGCCCGGAAACGGGCGCTAATTTAGGTTGAGGCAATCAGATGGCTATGACAGTCCATTGCGATATCGTCAGCGCGGAAGGAGAAATCTTTTCCGGTCTGGTCGAGATGGTGATTGCGCACGGTGCACTGGGTGATCTTGGTATCGCCCTGGGTCACGCGCCGCTGATCACTAATCTGAAGCCAGGTCCGATCCGCCTGGTCAAGCAGGGCGGGGAAGAGGAGGTGTATTACATCTCCGGTGGTTTCCTCGAGGTTCAGCCGAACATGGTCAAGGTTCTTGCCGATACCGTGCAACGTGCTGCCGACCTGGATGAAGCCTCCGCTCAGGAAGCCGTCAAGGCTGCCGAGAAGGCCTTGCATGAACGAGGCGCGGAATTCGATTACGGTTCTGCTGCCGCACGTCTGGCCGAGGCTGCAGCTCAGCTGCGCACCGTCCAGCAGATCCGCAAGAAGTTCGGCCATTAAGGCAGCGCTTGTTGTGTGATTGATTAAAAAGGGTAGCCTCGGCTACCCTTTTTTCTTTTCCGATTTTTACAACCCGGTCGCAGCCGCTGACCACCCAGGATTGGTAGCCAGTCATGTCTCTTGAAATCGTTATTCTCGCTGCAGGCCAAGGCACGCGCATGCGTTCCGCTTTGCCGAAAGTTTTGCACCCGATTGCCGGCAACTCCATGCTCGGTCATGTTATCCACAGCGCTCGGCAACTTGATCCACAGCGCATCCACGTCGTAATCGGTCATGGTGCCGACGCCGTGCGCGAACGCCTGGCGGCGGATGACCTCAACTTCGTCCTGCAGGATAAACAGTTGGGTACCGGTCACGCCGTTGCTCAAGCAGTGCCATTCATTCAGTCCGACACCGTGCTGGTGCTCTACGGTGATGTGCCGTTGATCGAGGTCGAAACCCTGCAGCGCCTGCTCAAGCAAGTGGGTCCAGAGCAATTGGGCCTGCTGACCGTCGAACTGGATGACCCGACCGGTTACGGCCGAATCGTTCGTGATAGCGCTGGCAAGGTTGCCGCCATTGTCGAGCAGAAAGATGCCGATGAAGCCCAACGCCAGATCACCGAAGGCAATACCGGCATTCTGGCGCTGCCTTTTGCCCGTCTTGGCGACTGGATGAGCCGTCTCTCCAATAACAACGCCCAGGGCGAGTACTACCTGACCGACATCATTGCCATGGCAGTGAGCGATGGTCTGGTGGTGGCCACCGAGCAACCGCACGACGCCATGGAAGTGCAGGGCGCCAACGACCGCAAGCAGCTTTCCGAACTGGAACGGCATTATCAATTGCGCGCCGGTCGTCGTTTGATGGCTCAAGGTGTGACGCTGCGCGACCCGGCTCGTTTCGACGTGCGTGGAGACGTGACCGTAGGCCGCGATGTGTTGATCGACATCAACGTGATCCTCGAAGGCAAGGTCGTCATTGAGGATGACGTGGTGATCGGTCCGAACTGCGTGATCAAGGACAGCACCCTGCGCAAAGGCGTGATCATCAAGGCCAACAGCCATATCGAAGGTGCCATTCTGGGTGAAGGCAGCGATGCCGGCCCGTTCGCGCGTCTGCGTCCAGGTACCGTGCTGGAAGCCCGGGCGCATGTGGGTAACTTCGTCGAGTTGAAAAACGCGCACTTGGGAGAAGGCGCCAAGGCCGGTCACCTGGCTTATCTGGGTGATGCTGAAGTGGGCGCGCGCACCAACATCGGTGCTGGCACCATCACTTGCAACTATGACGGCGCCAACAAGTGGAAAACCGTGTTGGGTGAAGATGTGTTCATTGGTTCCAACAACTCGTTGGTAGCACCTGTGGATATCCTGGATGGTGCGACCACGGCGGCCGGTTCGACTATTACCTCGGCTGTGGATAAATCCCAGTTGGCCATCGGGCGTGCTCGTCAGAAGAACATCGACGGCTGGAAGCGGCCGGAGAAGATCAACAAGAGCTGAGTTATCCACAACTCCCTTGTAGGAGCGAGCTTGCTCCGGGCGGCGTTCCGACGATGAATACGCGTGCGACGCATTTTTTCAGAAAGAACGCGTCATCGTTAACGCCCATCGCGAGCAAGCTCGCTCCTACAAGTTATCCACAGATCTTTTTGTCGCAACATGCTTGACGAAGTTTCGCTGATAGGTTTTGATTGCTTCTGCTATCTTTCGAAACGAAACTTATCAGCTCATGTCGAAGCGCAACACACCTCAACGTCGTCACAACATCCTCGCCTTGCTCAATGAGCAGGGCGAAGTCAGTGTGGATGAGTTGGCCAAGCGCTTCGAAACGTCGGAAGTTACGATTCGCAAGGATCTGGCAGCACTTGAAAGCAATGGCCTGTTGCTGCGTCGTTACGGCGGGGCGATCACCATGCCTCAGGAGCTGGTCGCGGACCTTGGTCAGCCGGTTTCCATATACAAGCAAGCCATCGCTCGTGCCGCCGTCGCGCGGATTCGCGAGCATGCGCGCATCATTATCGACAGTGGCAGTACCACCGCCTCCATGATCCCGGAACTCGGACAGCAACCCGGTCTGGTGGTGATGACCAACTCGTTGCATGTCGCCAATGCCCTGAGCGAACTTGAGCACGAACCGGTGCTGTTGATGACCGGTGGCACCTGGGACCCGCATTCCGAGTCCTTTCAGGGGCAGGTTGCCGAGCAGGTACTACGCTCCTACGACTTCGACCAGCTGTTCATCGGGGCCGATGGCATCGATCTGGTTCGCGGTACAACCACCTTCAACGAACTGCTCGGGCTGAGCCGGGTCATGGCCGAAGTCGCCCGCGAAGTGGTCGTGATGGTGGAGGCCGACAAGATCGGCCGCAAGATTCCCAACCTGGAGCTGCCCTGGAGCAGCGTCCATACCCTTATTACGGATGAACGCCTGCCGCTTGAGGCTCGCGATCAGATTCAGGCCCGCGGCATCAATTTGATTTGCGCGGCTATCAGTCAGGAGAAATAGCATGTGTGGAATTGTCGGCGCAGTCGCAGAACGTAACATCACCGCCATCCTCGTCGAAGGCCTGAAACGCCTCGAATACCGTGGGTATGACAGCGCTGGCGTGGCGGTCTACACCAACGATGAAAAACTCGAGCGCCTGCGTCGCCCGGGCAAAGTCAGTGAGCTGGAGCAGGCATTGGCCACCGAGCCGCTGGTCGGTCGTCTGGGTATCGCCCACACGCGCTGGGCCACCCACGGTGCACCGTGCGAGCGCAATGCCCACCCGCATTTCTCCGGTGACCTGGCGGTGGTGCACAACGGCATCATCGAAAACCACGAAGCCCTGCGTGAACAACTCAAAGCCTTGGGCTATGTGTTCACCTCGGACACCGACACTGAAGT
Organism: Pseudomonas sp. P4_C4; assembly: GCF_056402055.1. Lineage (NCBI taxonomy): Bacteria > Pseudomonadati > Pseudomonadota > Gammaproteobacteria > Pseudomonadales > Pseudomonadaceae > Pseudomonas > Pseudomonas sp. P4_C4. The sequence goes on from NZ_JBFUID010000003.1 coordinate 129,976, forward strand.
CATCTCCCACCTGCTGAACCACAAGCTCAAGGATCTGCGTGATCTGACCGTGGCCCTCAAGGCGACCGTCAAAGAGTTGCACGGTGCTTACGGCCTGGCAGTGATCAGCGCGCAGCAACCGGATCGCCTGGTCGCAGCCCGCAGCGGCAGCCCGTTGGTGATCGGCCTTGGCCTGGGGGAAAACTTCCTGGCGTCCGACCAGTTGGCCCTGCGTCAGGTCACTGACCGTTTCATGTACCTGGAAGAAGGCGATATCGCCGAAATCCGCCGCGACAGCGTGCAGATCTGGGACGTTGACGGCCAGGCTGTCGAGCGCGAAACCGTGCAATATCGTGACGGCGCCGAAGCCGCTGAAAAGGGCGAGTTCCGCCACTTCATGCTCAAGGAAATCCACGAGCAACCGTCTGTGGTCCAGCGCACGCTGGAAGGTCGCCTGAGCCAGAACCAGGTACTGGTACAGGCATTCGGCCCACAGGCGGCCGAGCTGTTCGCCAAAGTGCGTAACGTACAGATCGTCGCGTGTGGCACCAGCTACCACGCCGGCATGGTCGCGCGTTACTGGCTCGAAGAGCTGGCCGGCATTCCTTGCCAGGTCGAAGTCGCCAGCGAATTCCGCTACCGCAAGGTGGTGGTGCAGCCGGACACCTTGTTCGTGACCATTTCCCAGTCCGGTGAAACCGCCGACACCCTGGCCGCACTGCGCAATGCCAAGGAACTGGGTTACCTCGCTAGCCTGGCGATCTGCAACGTCGGCATCAGCTCGCTGGTGCGTGAGTCCGATCTGACCCTGTTGACCCAGGCCGGTCGCGAAATCGGTGTGGCTTCGACCAAAGCCTTCACCACGCAATTGGTTGGCCTGTTGTTGCTGACGCTTTCCCTGGGCCAGGTTCGTGGCACCTTGGCCAAAGGCGTCGAAGCGACACTGGTCGAAGAACTGCGTCGTTTGCCAACCCGTCTGAGCGAAGCGCTGGCCATGGACAGCACCGTGGAAAAAATCTCCGAGCTGTTCGCCGAGAAACACCACACGCTGTTCCTCGGCCGCGGTGCGCAGTTCCCGGTAGCGATGGAAGGGGCACTCAAGCTCAAGGAAATCTCCTACATCCACGCTGAAGCCTATCCGGCCGGCGAGTTGAAACACGGCCCGTTGGCGCTTGTGGATAACGACATGCCAGTGGTGACCGTGGCGCCGAACAACGAACTGCTGGAGAAGTTGAAGTCCAACCTCCAGGAAGTCCGCGCCCGCGGTGGCCAGTTGATCGTCTTCGCTGACGAGAAGGCCGGCATGACCAACGGTGAAGGCACCCACGTGGTGCACATGCCGCACATCCACGACATCCTGTCGCCGATCCTCTACACCATCCCGCTGCAGCTGCTGTCGTACTACGTTGCCGTACTCAAAGGCACCGACGTCGACCAGCCGCGCAATCTGGCGAAGTCGGTCACTGTGGAATAAGTTATCCACAGATGAAAGAAACCTGGTTTCAGACAATAGATTTTGACAACAGACAAAACATTCTGACGCCAAATAATAGATTTTGAAAAATGCCAAAAGCCCCTGATTTCAGGGGCTTTTTTTATTCCTCCACTGTATGTCCAATTTTGTCTGTGATCTTGCCAGGGAATTAGTCTGGTATTGGTACTCAGACTTATTCACAGCTCTGATATTTTCCTAGGACTTTTTGCTGCCGTACGTCGAGGCACGTCACTGCGTAAACGCTTTAGGGTATTTGACCCGATAGGCATCATTGAGCTGCGTATCCCGGGAACGCATGAAAGTCGTGAAATCGGGTACCAGAAAGACCAGCAAAGACAAGAGTAGAACCAATACGCCCAGCAGCGTGATTGTCAATTCGACTCCTGGATAAACGATCAGGGAGGGCATCGCGAAACTGCCCAAGGGGCTGGCCGCCGCAGACAGAAATGAAACTATGGCGAAAACCCTGTTGCGATGGAGCTTTGGCGTCGCCAACAACCTCACGGCAGAGGTGGGAATGTTGATTAACATCAAGCCGACGCCTCCGCAGAAAAAGGCTACGGGTATGAAGAACGACGATGAAACAGTCCCAACCACCACGAGGTTGCTTCCCAGTAGCGCAAAACCTGCGGACACGCACATGTCACGTGGTAACCGGGTGGATAACCATCCGATGATTCTGTAACTACCTGCCAAAATGCCCAGCCCGAAGCACGAATCCAGAAGACCGATGTAAGTGACTGGATACTGGATGACGTCCTTTACATACAGCGGGATCAGGATAGTGAAAAACGGAAACAGGGCGAAGTTGATCAGCATCGAAATAATCGCCAGGTAAAATTCGACTTTCACGCCATAAACCACTTTGAAGCCGGAATAGATCATTCTGAAGCCACTGGCACGTGGTGTTTTTTCGTATTCGTCAGCCGCACCGATGTAGTTCGGGATGGTTGCGATCAATGCGCCGGCGATGAGAATTGCAAAAAAATCGGTGGCAAGGGCGAATGTGATGCCGAACCCGTAAATCAACCCGCTGGCAAGTACCGGCCCCAGAAGAATAGATAAGGACGACATCACACTTTTGGTCCGAAGGGCCAAGGAGACTTTATCGTCGTCTGCAAACAAAGGAATGATCGACGCCTGGAGAGGGTCGCGAACGCCGACGATCGCACTGCTGAGCATCATCAGCACGCCAACCGCCCAAGGGTTGAAAGCCTCCGTGGCGGACAGCACCGCCATCAATAACGCTGTCAGCAGGCTGATCCATGAGGTCAGTTTGATGATCAGGATTTTGTTGTACTTGTCGCCCAGCCATCCCAGCAAGGGTTTGGCTAACACTTCCGCCGCGATCGAACAGGCAATCATGTTGGCGAAGTAGGTGGCAGAGACTGTTACCTGCAGGGCCCACCAGGCCACCGCCAGTTGATTGCACCGTCCACCCAGAGTGATCAGCAAAAAGCTGAATTGCAGTTTCAGCAGGCGCCGGTCGATATCGGGAAGACCCCAAGTAATACCTGAAAAATTTCCATTCATGAATGTATCTTTGATTCAGATAGGGGCGACTGCACAAGCAGGATGTTCAAGAATCTTTTATTTACGGATGCAGCCTTCACTGACCAGAGAGTTTTCTTACAGTAACTGGATGGGCCCGAGGAATGTGAGGGGGGCTTTTCTAACATATTCAAGACGCTTTCCTGGTTCGTACCGTGTGATCAACCGGGACCCTCTTCAGGTGTCGGCTTGGCGACATGGCGACGTTGCCGACGCGTATCCAACAAATGGACCATCACACAGGCGTACAAAGTCACCAGAATGAACAGGCCCATGCGGATGGCGAAAGCGGTGTAGACATCCTTGCCCGCGGCACTGTCCTGTACCGATTGGCCAAGCAGAATGATCAGGGTCGCCAGGCTGTTGAGCCAGAAACTCGGTGGTTGTCGGGTCCGGGCCAGGCCGTAGAGCTTTCTGGCCACCAGCAATCCGAACAGCAACATCCACAGAAAGAACATCCACAGGTTGACGAACAGGCTCAGCGCGCACCAGAAAAGAATCGCCATCAAGCCACCGAGCAGGGTAGAGCCGAGTAACTCCTGGCCGGCGGTGCGGGCGCTGGTCGCGCAGCTTTGTTGGCCGAGGCTGACGGCTTTCATGATGATCGGCAGGTAGCTGGCCGGGTCGATCATGGCCAGCAGGAAAGTCGGCAGCACCACCAGCGTGGCACGTAGCGCCAGCCAACCGCTTTCGGTGGGAGTAAGGCTCGGGCCGGGCTTGGCCGCGGGGGCGCTGGCGGGGTCGGGAAACAGCCAATGGCTGATGGTCAGCGTCGTGACGGCCAGGAACAGCCCCTTGACCAAGGCCACGATCACTTCTAGCGCCAGGGCGAATTCAGCGGTTCCGGCCGAACTGATCAAGGTCAGGCCCACCACCAGGAAAGTCGCCACCAGCGGGTTGCCGCCGCGCAGGCCATACCCGAAGGCCATGAACAGGCACAGTCCGACCAGCAGCACACCACTGAACGGGTAGTAACGCAGCAGGGGAATCAACAGCAGGCCGGTCCCGGTGGTCAACATCAGGATCAGGATCAGACCCAGGCTGGCCTTGAACGGTAACGGTCGGTTCATCGCTGCCAGCATCATCAGCGCCAGCATCGGCGCGAGGAACGGGATGGGCAGGGCCAGACCAAAGCTCGCCGCCAGGCACAGCGCCGTACCGAAGCCCAAACGCAGGGCGCGCTGGACCCGGGCCGGGCGCTCAATACGCATAGGACATCCAGCTCATCAGGCGCAGGAACAGGCGACCCAGTATATTCAGCGGGTTACCTTCACTCGGGAACGCCATGACTTCTGCTTGCCCACCGGAGCGGATGCCCTGCGGGCTGGTCAACTCACCAGGCTCGAACTCGATGATGACTGGAAAGCGCTGGGCAGGACGTAGCCAATCGCGGCTGTTCTCCACTTTCGGCAGGCTGCCCGGCTGGGTGGTCTGGCCGATATCGACGCCATAGCCGACGCTGCGCACATGACCTTTGAAAATCTCCCCCGGCAGGGCGTCGAGGACGATGGACACCGGCGTCCCGGGCTGGACGCTTCCCAGATTGTTTTCCGTCATGTCGGCGCTGATCCACACATCGTGGATGGCGATCAGGGTCATCACCGGCGCACCGGCAGCGGCAAACTGGCCGACATCGGTGCGCAAATCGGTGATCAGACCGGCCGAGCGCGCGTGGACCTTGGTATTGCTCAAGTCCAGCTCGGCTTTTTCACGGTTGCTGGCGGCGCTGAGCAACTGGGCGTTTTCGTCTTCGTTACCGCCCTGTTGTTCCCGTGCTCGTTGCACTTCGGCCTTGGCCGCGGCGACCTGGCTGATGGACTCTTCCAGGGTGGCACGGGATATCTCCAGGCGTCGTAGCGAGATGGTGCCCGGGTCTTCGCGGTACAGGCGTTCAAGCCGCTGGATGTCTTGGCGTGCCTTGAGCTCGTTGGCCTGGGACGCGCGCAGGGACGCTTGCTTGGAGTCGACGCCGGCGGTGTTGGCGCCCACCTGGCGACGGGTCGATTCAAGGTCGGCGCGGGCGCGATCGACGGCAATCTGGTACTGCTCTGGATTGACTTCAAACAGCAACTCGCCGGCCTTGACGTCCTGATTGTTGCGTACATGCACCTTGGTCACCCGGCCGGATACCTCAGCCGCCACCGGCACAACGAAGGCCTGTACCCGTGCCTGTTGCGTGTAGGGCGTGTAACGGTCGGCCATCAGGTACCAGACCAGGCTCAGGATGATCAGCAGCACCACCCAGTTGATCGCTTTTTTCGCAGGGTCGGCGGCAGGTGCCGGGGCTTTCTCGTCGACCGGTTGTTGGCTGTCAGTCATGGGCACTTTCCTTCGGTTCGTCGAGCAGATCGCCCCAGTCGGTCCGTTGTTGCATCTGTTTGCGGGTGGCCGGGTCGATCATCGGCTGGTCGCTGTACCAACCTCCGCCCAAAGCCTTGTAGAGGGCGATCAAGCTGTTGACCGCGGTGCCACGGTTGACCAGGTAGATATCCTGTTGGGCAAACAGGGCGCGCTGGGCATCCAGTACGCGCTGGAAATCCGAATAGCCTTCGCGGTATTGGGCATTGGCCAGGGTCACCGAACGTTCAGCGGCTACCGAGGCTTCGCTGAGGATCTGGTCGCGCTCCAGCGCTTTGATCAAGCCGGTAGCGGCATCGTCAGCCTCGCGCGCCGCCTGGCGCACGCTGTCCTGGTAGATAACGATCAGCTGCTGCAAGCGTGCATCCTGCACGCGGACGTTGTTGGTGATCCGGCCATGGTCGAAGATGTCCCAGCGCAGGCTGGGGCCGGCCACCATATCGAGGGTATTGGGCGCAGCGTTGAGCGAGCTGGCGGACCAGACGATGCTGCCCAGCAGACTGATGGAGGGGTACAGGTCGGTCTCGGCCACACCGATCAACGCCGACTGCGCCGCCACTTGCAGCTCGGCAGCGCGAACATCGGGGCGCCGCACCAGCAGGTTGGCAGGCACATCCTGCAAGACCGCGGTATCGAGCAGTGGCACCACTCCGGTGTTGCGATCCAGGTCAGGGATCGAGCCGGGTGGCTGGCCGATCAGGGTGGACAGCGCATTGCGCAAGCTCGCCACCTGGCTCTCGAAATCCGGGATGGTACTCAGGGTGCCCAGGTACTGGGTCTTGGCTTGTTGCAGGTCGAGTTCGGCTTCGGCCCCGCTGTTGAACAGGCGCTCGGTGATCTCGTAGCTGCGCTTTTGCAATTTGGCGTTACTGCGGGCGATTTGCAGGCGCGCCTCGGCGGTGCGCAAGGCGTAGTAGTTTTGCGCCAGTTGCGCGTGCAACAGCACCAAGGCATTTTCATAGTTGGCCTGGGCGGCAAACCAGGACGCGTCGGCCGACTCGATGGCACGGCTGAAACGCCCCCAGAAGTCCAGCTCCCAGCCGATATCGAAGCCGACGCTGTGTTGCCAGAAATGCGTGTCCTGGGGGTTGCTGCCGCCCGATTGCTTACGGTTCAGGTACAGGCTGTCGGCGCTGGCCTGTTGCAATTGCGGGTAGCGGCCGGCCAGAGCGATGCCCAATTGTGCGCGGGATTCCATGACCCGCAGGCCAGCGACCTGCAGGTCGGCGTTGTGGGCATCGGCTTCGGCCATCAAATGGTCCAGCACCGGGTCGTTGAAAACGCGCCACCATTGGCGGCTGTCAGGTTGTGCGTGTTGTTGGCCGGCGATCTCCAGGGCCGGGCTGTTCCAGTGGTCGACCCAGGGCTGGGCCGGCGACTGGAAATCCGGGCCCAGTTGCACACAGCCCCCCAGAACGACGGTGCCACAGAGCAGAAGCCGGCTGATGCGAGCAGGGCGTGGCATCAAGCGCAAACTCCTCAGACAGGACGCTGATCGTTCATTGCCTCTATCTTCGGTGTCTCGTTCAACGCCTCGATCTCGGGTGTCTCGTTCATTACCTCGGCAGACGGTTGGTCCTGGACCCATTGCCAGAACAGTTGGTAGCCCACCGCCAGCGCAACCGGTCCGATGAACAAACCGATGAAGCCGCCGCTCACCATGCCGCCCAGGGCGCCAATCAGAATTACCGGCATCGGCACATCGACGCCGCGACCCAACATCAATGGCTTGAGGACGTTATCGGCCATTCCGGCAATCAGGCTGTAGATGCCAAACACGATGGTGGCCAGGCTGGTCCCTTCGGTGGCGAAGACATAAGCGATCACCGGAAGGGTCACCAGCAGCACCGGCAATTGCATGATCCCCATCAACAGCGCCACCATGGCCAGCAGCCCGGCACCGGGGACGCCCATGAGCACGAAGCCCACGCCGACCAGCAACATCTGAATGAACGCGATACCCACCACGCCCTGGGCGACCGCGCGGATGGTTGCAGTGCAGAGTTCGGTAATGCGAGGGCCACGCTCTGGTCCGGAAAGACGCGAGGTGATGGCCAGGGCGCTTCTTTCGCCGTTTTCGCCATAGGCCATGAGCACGCCGGCAATGATCAGGGCGCCGATGAACAACAGAAAGCCCACGCCAACGTCGGCCATTTTGCCCAACAAGGTCAGCCCGACGGACTTGATATAGGGCATCACCTTCATCAGCACGCTGCTCATGTCGGTGGCGGCTTGCATCCAGTAGCCGTAGAGCGGCTTGCCAATGAGCGGCAGGGAAGCGATTTTTTCGCTGGGTAGCGGAATCTGCATCGTATCGGACTTGAGGATCGCCAGAGTGCCCTGGATCGATTCACTGATCGAGGTGCCCAGCAGGTAGATCGGCACCATCAGCAAGGCCAGGGAGACCACCACGATCAGGGTGGCGGCACGACCGTCCTTGTTGACCAGCTTGCGCTTGATGAGCGCATGCAGCGGATACAGGGTGATGGCCAGAATTAGCGCCCAGAGCATGAGGTTGAGGAACGGGTGGAAGATCTGAAAGCAGAACAGCACCAGCACGGTAATCAGCCCGGCGCGTATCAGTACATCGAGCAAACCACCGGACAGTGCTCTTGCGGAAATGTTTGTGCGCAACATTCTCGAACTCCTTGCGGTGTCACCAGGTTAGCCAGCTAGTTGAAGTTCACTCTTCCCTACTCAGTGACTCTTGGAAGCAAGATCGATGGACAGGCGTCCAAGCGTTAACAACTAACGCCTTATTTCACGTAGGGAAGATTTCAACGAGGTACCTACTAATACTCAATAGGTAACAGGGTGGCTTGTAGTATAGGAGCAGTCGTATATTCCGCCTGTTTATGCAGGCTGGAATTCTGCCGCTGTGGATATCGTCCGCTGACGAGCCCATGCCTGGAAACGGGTTGGGAGCCGAGCCAGTGGCTCTTTTTCCCTGTCAGGCATTAGCCGTTGCAGCGGGTGGGTCCGGATAATTGCGAACAGTCGCACCTGTCGCAAGAAAATAACCCTCATTAATTATCAATAATCCCCCGGCCTGCTCTTTGAGGTTTGTGCCACGCTTGGTTTTTACAGCGCAGGCGCTAGAGTGCAGTAGCCCATTGATTTACTTGATGGTCGGACGCCCAACTTTGTTATTGAGCACTTGCGTTTAACATCCCGGCCTTTTATTACGATTTATCTATCTGAAATAAGGACATGCCCATGGACCGTTTCCAGGAAATGCAGGTCTTCGCTGCCGTCGCCCAGGAACAGGGTTTTTCGGCGGCGGCGCGGCGTTTGGGGCTGTCGGCGGCCAGCGTCACCCGAGCGGTGGCGGCGCTGGAGCAGCGTATTGGCACGCAACTGCTCACACGTACCACGCGCAGCGTGTATTTGAGCGAGGCCGGTCAGCGATATCTGGAGGACTGTCGGAGAATTCTCGCCGAGGTGCAGGAAGCCGAGGATTCGGCAGCGGGCAGCCATATCCATCCTCGTGGGCAACTGACCATCACCGCTCCGGTTTTGTTCGGCGAGCTGTTTGTCACGCCGCTGATGGTGAGCTACCTGACGCAATTCCCCGAAGTCTGCATCAACGCGCTGCTGGTGGACCGGGTAGTGAGCGTGGTCGAGGAGGGCGTCGATGTGGCCATCCGCATCGGCGAACTTCCTGACAGCAATCAACATGCGATCCGCGTGGGTGAGGTGCGGCGGGTGATCTGCGCATCGCCACAGTTTCTGGCCAGCCATGGTCGGCCCAGGCATCCACAGGAACTGGCTCTGGCGCCGATTATCGCGACCTCTGCTATCGGCCAACTCAGGAGTTGGCCATTCATTGAAGACGGCGAAACCTTGAGTGTCCGGGCTGAACCACGACTGGTGGTGACAGCGAATCAGGCGGCCATCACGGCAGCCTGTCTGGGGTTGGGCTTCACGCGGGTACTGTCTTATCAAGTCGCGAGCAAGGTGGCTGCCGGAGAGCTGGAAATCATTCTGGCCGACTTCGAACTGCCGCCGTTGCCCATCCATGTGGTCTATCAGGGCGGACGCAAAGCGCCGGCCCGGGTGCGCAGTTTTGTTGATTTCGCGGTGAAGACCCTGCGCGAGCATCCGGCGCTCGCGCGTTGAGTTATTTCACCCACTGAAATAATGGATTGCGTTTGCTGGTGATTCTGTTGTTTTGGTTGTAGGTGGAAGATACGACCCATCGGCGCTGGTCTTCCTGAGCAGCACCACTGACCCGAGGTGTCGACCATGCAAGCGATCAAACTCTACAACTTCCCGCGTTCCGGCCATGCGCACCGTGTCGAGTTGATGCTGTCCCTGCTGAAATTGCCGACCGAACTGATCTTCGTTGACCTCGCCAAGGGCGAACACAAGCAACCGGCGTTCCTGGCGCTCAATGCATTCGGCCAAGTGCCGGTGATTGATGACCAGGGCGTGGTGTTGGCCGACTCCAACGCGATTCTGGTGTATCTGGCGCAAAAGTACGGCAACGGTCGCTGGCTGCCGGCTGATCCGGAGGGTGCGGCCAAGGTCCAGCGCTGGTTGTCGGTGGCTGCCGGCCCGATTGCCTTCGGTCCTGCCCGGGCAAGATTGATCACTGTGTTTGGCGCGCCTTACAACGCTGCAGAAGTGATTGCCTACGCCCATACCGTGCTCAAAGTGATCGATCACGAACTGGCCAATACGCTGTATCTGGCCGGCACTGAACCGACGATTGCCGACGTCGCCGCCTACAGCTACATCGCCCATGCGCCTGAGGGCAATGTGTCGCTGGACGAGTACGCCAACATTCGAGCCTGGCTGGCCCGCATCGAAGCCTTGCCGGGTTTTGTCGGCATGCCGCGCACCGTTGCCGGTCTGCAAAAAACCGCCTGATACTGGTGGCCCGGTATTGCCGGGCCGCCCCGTTCTGCGCCAATGGCGCACGGGAGAAACCGTATGGACCGTTCACCCTGGCATGCCGGCGAAAAACAATTGCAGGCGCACGTGGGCGTTGCCGAACGAATGGAGGTGTTCGGTCGTAAGGTGATTCGCAGCGAGATGCCGGACCAGCACCGCACGTTCTATCAGCAATTGCCGTTCATGCTGTACGGGGCGGTGGATGCCGACGGTCATCCCTGGGCCAGCATCCTTGAAGGTGAGCCTGGTTTCGCCTACTCGCCTGAACCTGGCTTGCTGCAATTTCGCGGCCTGCCTGCCGTTGACGATCCTGCGCAGATGAGCGACGGCTCGGCCATTGGCCTGTTGGGTATCGAGCTGCACACTCGCCGTCGCAACCGCATCAATGGCCATGTCCGCGCCATGACTGCGGGTGGATTCGCGGTGACGGTAGACCAGTCCTTCGGCAATTGCCCGCAGTACATTCAGTTGCGCCAGTTTCGCTCGGTGCCGCTGACCGATCCTTCGACGCGTGCCGCCCAGCATTTCAACGAACTGGATGACGCGGCCAAAGCCATGATCGCCGAGGCAGACACGTTCTTCGTTGCCAGTTATGTGGAGGTCGACGGTGAACGTTCGGTGGATGTGTCTCACCGTGGCGGGCAGAGCGGTTTCGTACGGGTGGAAGGCAATCGCCTGACCATTCCGGACTTCGCCGGCAACCTGCATTTCAACACCTTGGGCAACCTGCTGCTCAACCCCCGGGCCGGATTGCTGTTCATCGATTTCAATAGCGGTGATTTGCTGCAGCTCAGCGGACGCACTGAAATCATCCTGGAGGGCCCTCAGGTCGAGGCGTTCCAGGGAGCCGAGCGCCTGTGGACAATCGATGTCGAGCAGGTGGTACGTCGCCCCGCCGCTCTGGCGCTGCGCTGGCGTTTCGACGGTGTTTCACCCACCAGTTTGCTCACTGGCACCTGGGAGCAGGCCAAGGCGCGTTTGCAGGCCAAGGCCCTGGGCGATCAATGGCGGCCGTTGCGGGTGGCGCGGATTGAAGCGCAAAGCCACAGCATTCGCTCGATTTACCTGGAGCCCGCTGACGGAGCCGGGTTGCCACTGTTCCAGGCCGGGCAGCATTTGCCTCTGCGTTTCAATATCGACGGTGAAGTGCACATCCGCACGTACAGTTTATCGAGCGCGCCGTCCGATGATTTTTTCCGCATCAGCGTGAAGCGTGACGGGCGGGTGTCTACGCATTTGCACGAGCAGATTCGTGTTGGCGATGTATTGGAGGCGCGGGCGCCGCAAGGGCATTTCACCGTGGCACCCCATGAGCGTCGGCCATTGGTGTTGCTGGCGGCCGGGGTGGGCATCACGCCGCTGTTGTCGATGCTGCGGGAGGTGGTTTACCAGGGCTTGCGTACCCGCCGTATCCGCCCGACATGGTTTATCCAGAGTTCGCGTACGCTGGGTGACCAGCCGTTTCGCCGCGAACTGGATCGCTTGCTCGAAGACGCCGGTGACGCGGTGCGGGTGGTGCGTTTGCTCAGCCAACCGGAACCCGAGGCGATGCAAGGAGAGGACTTCGACCTCAGTGGACGGATCGATGTCGCGCTGCTCAAGGATCTGCTGACAGTCGAGGACTACGATCAGCTGGATTTTGTCGTCTGTGGTCCCGGGAGTTTTACCCAGGCGTTGTACGACGGCTTGCGCGAATTGAACATTCGCGATTCGCGGATTCACGCCGAAACCTTCGGCCCGTCCACCTTGCGCCGGCGACCGGACCCCGATGCGGTGGTCATCGAGCAACCGCCAGCCGCCACCACGTCGGTGCCCGTGGTGTTCCAGCGCTCGGCCAAGGAAGCGCGCTGGCAGCCAGAGGGCGGCAGCTTGCTGGAGTTGGCGGAAAGCCGTGGCCTGCGCCCGGAATTCAGTTGCCGAGGCGGCTCCTGTGGCACCTGCAAGACGCGCTTGATCAGCGGACAGGTACATTATCCACTGCCGCCCGCGGAGGTGCCGGATGACGGACAAGTGCTGATTTGCTGTGCGATTCCGGCGCAGGGGGCGCAGCCGTTGGTGCTCGATATCTAAAGATCATTGCAGGCCAACATTGCCCGCCGGTCGATGGCTGGGTAGGGTAGTGGGCAGAACGAAAAAGGGCCGCAGAAGCCCTTTCTGCATTTCAAGAACAGGCGTTTCAATGGTTTTTTCCACTCGCTCGATGGTCTTGCTGATGGCGCTGGCGCTCACCACCGGATGCGAAAGACAGGATGCACCGCCGCTGGATCAACAGCTTTACGTCTGGCAGCGGCAGTGGACGCCGGCCCACGACGCTGCCCTCAGGGACAGCCGCGCCGATTTTTCGACGTTGCGAGTGCTGGCCTTGCAGGCTTTCCCCAACGCGGGCTGGAGTCGGGCCCGAATTGACCCGGCACTGCTCAAGCGTGATGGCCGGCCGGTGATTGCGGTGGTTCGCCTGGATGGGCAGCTCAAGGCACTGGATCAGGAGGAAGTCACTGCGCAGATCCGCCAGGTGATCAGCGATTGGCAGGGACAGGGGTTGAACCTCACCGGCGTGGAAATCGACCACGATGCCGGTAATGCCCGGCTACCGGCGTACCGCGAGTTTCTCGTGCATTTGCGCGAAGCATTGCCGACTTCGCTGCCGCTGAGCATCACGGCGTTGCCGTCCTGGCTCGACAGTCGTGAACTGCCGGCGCTGTTATCCACAGTCGACAGCAGCGTGTTGCAGGTGCACGCGGTGAGCGATCCGCGTCGCGGCTTGTTTGATGCCGATCAGGCGCGGCAATGGGCGAAGGCCTGGAGCCGCATCACAACAAAACCTTTCTTTCTGGCGCTGCCGGCTTATGGCGTGGCGTTGCTGCCGTCGGTGGGCGGCGCACCTGTTGTGGAAAGTGAAGTGACGGTGGAGCGTGAAGGCCTGCGCCGTGAATTACTTGCCGATCCGCAGTCATTGCGCACCCTCGGCACCGAGTTGCGTGCCGATCCGCCGAAACATATGGTGGGCCTGATCTGGTTTCGCCTGCCATTGGCCAACGACCGTCGGGCCTGGAGCTTGATCACTTTGCGCGCCGTGGCGCGTGGTGACGCCCTCGACAGTCAATTGAAACTGCAGCTCTCGGCCGACAATGACCTCTATGACATCGGCATTAGCAACCAGGGCAATCTCGATCGCGCCTGGCCCGAACGTCTGACCCTGGCGGTCAGTGATTGTGAGGGGGCCGATGCCCTGGCCGGTTACGCGTTGCAACAGAGCCCGGATCTGCTTACCTTCACCCGCCTGCGCGACGGTCGAATACCGGCCGGCGGACAGCGTGCCATTGGTTGGGCTCGCTGCGCACACATTGATCAAGGAGGTTCGAATGTTCACCCGTAACTGGCCGCGTCATTTGCTTTGCCTGAGCCTCAGCCTGCCACTGGGTTCGGCGCTGGCCTGCGGCCCGGACTTCCCCATGCGCCTGCTGGATAACCGTGGCCAGTCGCTGGCGGAACTGCCGGAAGGCAACTTCAGCTTTGAAATCAGCCGCCTCGGCCACACCATCAACGGGTTGAAGAACGTCACCGCTGGCGCCAACTACGCGGATGAGACTGGCCCTGTTGCGCTGCGGGATCAGGCCGAGCAGGTGGGACTTTCCGCTGAGCAACAAGTGTTGGTGAAACACCTGCGCAGCCTGACCGATGCCCGTCAGGTTGAAACCCAAGGGGCGCAACTGCCGCCTGAGCTCAGGTTGTACCTGGCCGGCGCTGTGGCATTTGGCGCGGGGGATACGGCCTTGGCCGCCGGCTATTTCAAGAGAGTGCTGGCCCTGCCCGCAGAACAACGGGCTTCGCGCAGCACCTGGGCGGCTTACTCGTTGGGGCGCGCGTTGTTCGCCATGAGCGTCGAAGCCGATGCGGCCCCGGATTTGCTCGAACAATCGCGCAAGGCCTTTGAGCAAACCCGGCAACTGAGCATCGACGGCTTCAGCGATCCACTGGAACTGGGTGTCGCTAGCCTCGGCGAAGAAGCCCGGGTGGTGCGCACTGCCGGTGACTGGAACCGCGCCATCGAGCTGTACGCCACGCAAAATCTGCACGGTTCCGCGGTGGGCTACACCTCGTTGAAGCTGTTGATGGCGGACCTGATGACGCTGCCGGAGGATCAAGTGGCCGAGTTGCTCAAGGGGCAGCCCGTGCAGCAGTTGGTGACCGCGTCGCTGATCAGCCGGTTGGGTTGGTCGTTCGGCGATCAACCGGCCAACGAACAAAAAATGATCAAACTGCTGCAAAACAGCACCCGTGGCAGTCTCGAAAACGCCGACCGCCTGGCGGCGATGAATTATCAACAGGGCGATTACGCCAGCGCCAAGGCCTTCCTCGAACATGCCGGCGATGGCGGGTTGGCGTGGTGGCTGCGGGCAAAACTGGCGGTGCGCGAGGGCGATAAAATCGCGGCCGCCGCAGCCTACGCCAAAGCGGCCCAGGCCTTCCCGCAGAACGAATCCTGGGGCGAGCGACGGACCCCGGACTACGATTACGAAACACTTCAGCCCAAGTGCCGGGTCGAGGGTGAAAGTGCGATCCTGGCCCTGCAACGCGGGGATTACCTGCAAGCCTTCGATCAGCTGTATCGCAGCCAAAGCATTTACTGGTTCGATGCCGCCACCGTTGCCGAGCGTGTGTTGACCCTTGAAGAACTCAAGCACTACGTCGACACACAAGTGCCGGCCCCGCCGCCGCTTAGCCAGCAGGACCGCGACAACTACGTGCCCTTGCCGGTGGCGGCGAGCCTGCGCAATCTGCTGGGGCGGCGTTTGTTGCGCGAGGGGCATTACGAGCAAGCACCGGCGTACTTTGACAATGACGGCTTGCGGCACAAGGCGAGATTGTATGGCGAGCAACGTCTGGCGGCTGATTCAGCCTGGTGGCCGACCCGTCGCGCCGCTGCGCTGTTCAATGCGGCCTGGACGGCCCGCGAGTGGGGCATGGACATCCTGGGCTACGAAATGGCGCCGGATTACGCCACCTTCGGCGGTAACTTCACCCTGGCAAACGACGAGCTCAAGGTCGGTCCGTTGGTGGCCGAGGACGAAGTGAAGCGCCAGCAGGCCAGCGCTGCCCAGCCAGATCAGCGTTACCACTATCGCTTCGTGGCCACCGCGCTGGCAAGCAAGGCGGCGGATAACTTGCCTCATACCAGCCAGGCGTTTGCGGCGGTGCTGTGCGAGGCGTCTGGGTGGAACAGCAGCCTCGAGGAGCAAAGTGCGATTTATCAGCGTTATGTCAAAGAAGGGCCTTACGTGGAATGGGCCGCCGATTTCGGCCACCAGTGCCCGTACCCCGACTTCGAGAACGCCGACAAACGCTACGTGACCCAAGTCACCGACGCGGCGCGTTCGGCCTTGCGACCGTACAAGACGCCGTTACAGATCGGTAGCGTAGTGGCGTTCGCGGCAGCCGCGCTGTTGATGTTCAAGCGTCGCCGCCGCAAGGCGCAGTAAGGTTCAAGCCTGTTGCACAAAGGTCAGCCGCACGGCGAAACCGATCAACAGGCTGCCGAACAACCATTGTTGCAGGCGCTGGGCTGAGGGGCTGCGTTGCAGCCAACGGCCGAGTGCCGCGCCGACCAGGGCGTAAGCGCTGTCGAACAGCAAACCGACACCGACCAGCACCACGCCTAATGCCGCAAATTGCCCGAGCACCGGCCCGGCCTGTGGGTTGATGAATTGCGGTAGCAGCACCGAGCAGAACAACAGTGCCTTGGGGTTGAGCAGGTTGGTCAACAGTCCGCGTCGAATGGCTGCGCCCCAGCGCGGTTTTTCGCCGGTTGTGTCAGTGCTGGTCAAGCTCGGCAGCATCGTGGTTCGCAGGCACTGAATGCCGATCCACAGCAAGTACGCGGCGCCTGCCAGGCGCACCACATCGAAGGTCCAGGGCGCAGCCTTGAACAGTGCTGCCAGCCCCAGTGCCGCCAATGCCACATGACAACCCCGGGCGATGCCCAGGCCCACGGCGGTGGCCAGCGCGGCGCCTTTGCCCTGGCGGGCACCGGTCTGCAACAGCAGGATCATGTCAGGCCCCGGCAACAGATAGACCACCGCCAGCGCCATGAAAAACAGCCAGAGCCCTTGCATGTTGCACCCCATTCGTTGTCGATTCGGTCGTGCCAGTCTAGGGCTGGAGGGTGGGGCAGGTGCTTGCGTTGTCAGCTTATGTCTGGCTCAGTATTGGCATCATCTGCCACTTTTTTCGCATGAACCATCGGGATCTGCCAAACCATGAAACTCGACGCCTACGACCGCAAGATTCTCGCCGCGCTGCAACGGGATGGCCGCCTGAGCAATGTGCAACTGGCAGACGAGATTGGCCTGTCGGCATCGCCTTGCTTGCGCCGGGTGCGGATGCTTGAAGAGGCGGGGGTTATTCGCGGCTACCAGGCCAATCTGGATCGCGACGAAGTGGGGTTGGGGCTGACGGTGTTTGTCGGGGTCAAGGTCGAGCGCCATAACGACGAACAAGCCGAAAGTTTTCGCCTGGCGGTGACGGCGTTGCCCGAGGTGATTTCGGCGTTTCTGGTGTCGGGGGAGTCGGATTTTCTGCTGCAGGTGGTGGTGCCGGACTTGCGTGCCTATGACCGCTTTCTCACCGGGCGCTTGTTGAAGTTGCCGGGAGTGAGTGATATCCGCAGCAATTTTGCGATTCATACGGTGAAGGCGCCGGGGGCGTTGCCGCTGGAGCATTTGCCGCTTTAGACCGAGTCGCCTGCATCGCGAGCAGGCTCGCTCCCACAGGTACAGCGCAAACCCTGTAGGAGCGAGCCTGCTCGCGATGGCGATCTATCTGTCACCCAATTCCTCGGGGCCTTACATCTGCGTCGCCATCCCCTCCACATTCATTGCCGCCTGACGCAAGGCCTCGGAGCGGGTCGGGTGTGGGTGGCAGGTCAGGGCGATGTCTTCGGCCGAGGCGCTGAATTCCATGGCCACGCAATACTCGCCGATCATTTCACTGACGCTCGGGCCGACCAGATGCACGCCGAGGACTTCGTCCGTGCGCTCATCGGCCAGCACTTTGGCGAAGCCTTCGGTTTCGTGGTTGATCTTCGCCCGGCTGTTGGCAGTGAAGGGAAACTTGCCGACCTTGTACGCCCGACCTTCAGCCTTGAGCTGCTCTTCGGTCTTTCCGACGCTGGCCAGCTCCGGTCTGGTGTAGACCACGCTGGGGATCAGGTCGTAATTGACCTCGCCCGCCTTGCCGACGATTTGCTCGACGCAAGCCATGGCTTCGTCCTCGGCCTTGTGCGCGAGCATGGGACCCGAGGTCACGTCGCCAATCACCCAGATCCCGGCGGCTTCGGTTCGATGTCCCTTGTTGGCGAGCATGCCGCGCTTGTCCGTCGCGAGGCCGACGTTCTCCAGGCCCAGGCCCTGTGTATAAGGTCGGCGCCCGATGGCCACCAGCACGTAATCGGCTTCCAGCAACTCGGCAGCACCGCCAGCGGCAGGCTCGACGCTGAGTTGCACGCCGGTGGCGGAGGTGGTGGCGCTGGTCACTTTTGAACTCAATTTGAAACTCAAGCCTTGCTTGCTCAGGGAACGCTGCAGGGTTTTGCCGGCTTCGATGTCCACGCCGGGACAAATCCGGTCGAGGAATTCGACCACCGTCACCTGCGCTCCCAGTCGCCGCCAGACCGAGCCCAGCTCCAGGCCGATCACGCCGGCGCCGATCACCACCAGATGCTTGGGCACCTCGGTCAGCGCCAGGGCACCGGTGGAGTCGAGGATGCGTTTGTTATCGATGTCCACGCCGGGCAGGGGCGTGGGCTCGGAACCGGTGGCAATGATGATGTCCCTGGCACTCAGTTCGGTCTTGCCGCCGGCGCTGTCGGTCACAGTGACTTTGCCCGGCCCGTCGATGTGGCCCCAGCCCTTGATCCAGTCGACCTTGTTCTTGCGGAAAAGAAACTCGATGCCCTTGGTCAGCCCGGTAACGCTTTCATCCTTTTGCTTCATCATCTGGGCGAGATTGAGGCTGGGTTTGACGTCGATCCCCAGGTTGGCGAATTCCGCACCCATGGCCGCGTCGTACAGTTCGGAGGCATGCAGCAACGCCTTGGATGGCATGCAACCGACGTTCAGGCAGGTGCCGCCGAGTGTGGCGCGTCCTTCCACGCAGGCCGCCTTCAGACCCAGTTGTCCGGCGCGGATCGCCGCGTTGTAACCGCCGGGGCCACCGCCGAGTATCACGACGTCATAAGTGCTCATGGATGTACTCCTGGATCGAAAGGGGAAGGGATGGGTAAAAGTAGTCACTGGATAAAATTACGAACGTAATATGTGCATTCTGTCGCATTTCGGTCAAGGCTTCAGGTAAGCGACAGGTTGGGCATCTTTAGATAGCGCGCCTGAATACGGAAATTTCACCATTTTCGTTATATCGTAACGAACTGCCCTGTAAGCGAAGACACTCTGGAGTGGTATGCAAGTCGATCTCGATGTTGATGAAACGCCGTTAGCCGGGTTGCCGCGCTTTCAGCAGGCGTTCATTCAAGGGCGGCGTTTGCGCCAGTTCGCCATCGGTGCGGGCGTACTTGCGACGGTGGGTGTGCTGCTGGCGTTGTTTGCCGGGCTGTTTACGTCGCAAACATTGTGGCCAGCGTTGCTGTTGAACCTGAGCATGGCGTTTGTCGTGTTGATGGCGGGTTTGCAATCGGCCTGGTGGGTAGCCCAGTGGCGTGCCCGCGCCATGAATCCCGTGGTGCCCGTGGTCGTTGTCGACGAGTCTGTCGCGCCTTCGGGATGGTATGAACGTTTGCTGGACCGGATCGGCCGGCAATCGCAGCACCTGCTCGGGCAAATCGGCGCGCCGACGCTTTCGCTTGGTGGCTGGGCATTATTGGCGGTATTGGGCGTCGAACAGGCCTGGAACCTTGCATTGCCCTCGGCAGCACTGGGCCTGGCGGCCACTGTCGGGGCGGCGTGCTCTTTGCTGTTGGCCTTCGGCATGTTGGTGATGGAGCGACATCTGGCGCAGGAAAACACCGCGCAATGGCCTGAAGCCGCCGCGTTGGCGCAATTGATTCGTGTGCTGATCATCAGCCTGGTACTTGGTGCCTTTTGTCTGTTGTTTGCCGATGAAACGTCGGTATGGCCCGTACGCCTGGCGGTTTTGATCGGGCTGCTGCCGGGGCTGGTGGCGGCAGAACTGTTGCTGCGTGCGCTGTTGTCATTGTTCAGCCCGCGCCGCGAACGCCTTGAGCCGGAGCTACTGGCGCGCAGCGTTGTCGCTGACATGCTGCGCTGGCCACCACAGCCATTGCTGGCGTTGCAGCACGAATTGCATAACCGCTTCGGCATCGATCTGCGGCAAATCTGGGCCTTCACTTATATGCGCCGGGCATTCCTGCCGGTGTTGGCGGTGGTTTCGCTGGTTGGCTGGTCGCTGACCGGCATTCACGAAATTGCCCTGCAAGGGCGTGGCATCTACGAGCGATTCGGCAAGCCAGTGGAGGTGTTCGGCCCAGGTTTGCATATGGGTTTGCCTTGGCCATTGGGCCGGGTGTTGAGCGTCGAAAATGGCGTGGTTCACGAGTTGGCCACCAGTGTTGGCGAAACCTCGGCCCCCGCTCAGGCCGACCCCGCCGAAGGCCCGGCCCCGGCAATTGCCAATCGTTTGTGGGACGCCAGCCATGTGAACGACAAATCCCAGGTGATTGCCAGCAGCCGAGCCGACAAGCAGAGTTTTCAGATCGTCAACATGGACGTGCGCTTCGTCTATCGCATTGGCCTGACCGATCAGGCGGCGTTGGCCGCGACCTATAACAGTGCCGATGTGCCGATGTTGATTCGCAGCACCGCCAGCCGAATCCTGGTTCACGACTTCGCTTCGCGCACCCTCGACGGTTTGCTGGGCGAGGACAGGGTAGGGCTGGCCGAAGAAATCGGCCGCGCCGTCCAGGCTGACTTGCGAAAGCTCGACAGTGGCGTGGAAATTCTCGCCACGGTGGTCGAGGCGATTCACCCTCCGGCCGGTGCAGCCAACGCCTATCACGGCGTGCAAGCGGCGCAGATAGGTGCGCAAGCCTTGATCGCCCGTGAACGCGGCGCCGCTGCCGAGGCCACCAACCAGGCGCAGTTGCAGGCCAGCATCGCCCGCGATCAGGCGACGGCCAGCGCCCGAGAGATCAATGCAGGCGCCCAGGCGGCGGACCTGAAATTCAACGCCGAGCAAAAAGCCTATGCCAGCGCTGGCCAGGCCTTCGTGCTGGAGCAGTATTTCAGCCAGTTGTCCCAGGGTTTGGCCAACGCCAAATTGCTGGTTCTCGATCATCGACTGGGCGGCAGCAGCAATTCGCCGACCATCGACCTCCGTACGTTCACGCTGCCGGTTGACCCTGCGCCGTCGCGTAAAACCGCTCAGCCAGGAGCTGCCAATTGAGCCAGTCCCATACTCATGATCACGATGACCACGCCGGCCACGATCACGGCCATGGCGGGCATCACCACCACGGCCATCACCATCATCACCACGGCGATCCTCAGGAGGCCGGACCGTTTCCATGGCGCCGTATGGGTTGGGCTGCATTGCTGGTGGCGTTTGCGGTCGCTGCCGCGAGCCTGGTGCAGGTGCGTTCGGGGGAAGCCACAGTGATCACACGCTTCGGCAATCCATCGCGAGTTTTGCTGGAACCGGGACTGGGCTGGCGTTGGCCGGCACCGTTCGAGGCGGCGATCCCGGTGGATCTGCGGTTGCGCACCACGTCCAGCGGTTTGCAGGATGTCGGCACCCGGGACGGTTTACGCATCATCGTTCAGGCCTACGTGGCTTGGCAGGTGCAGGGTGATTCGGACAACGTGCAACGTTTCATGCGCGCGGTGCAGAACCAACCCGATGAAGCTGCGCGGCAGATCCGCACCTTTGTCGGCTCCGCACTGGAAACCACCGCCAGCAGTTTTGATTTGGCGAACCTGGTCAATACCGATGCCAGCCAAGTACGCATCGCCGATTTCGAAGCACAACTGCGCAAGCAAATCGATCAGCAGCTGCTCACCACTTATGGCGTGCGCGTGTTGCAGGTCGGTATCGAACGATTGACGCTACCTTCGGTGACGCTCACCGCGACTGTCGACCGGATGCGCGCCGAGCGTGAAACCATCGCTACTGAACGTACGGCGATCGGCAAGCGTGAAGCCGCGCAAATTCGTTCCGCCGCCGAACGTGATGCGCGGATCGTGCAGGCCGATGCCACAGTGAAAGCGGCAGATATCGAAGCGCAATCGCGTGTCGAAGCGGCGCAGATTTATGGTCGTGCCTATGCTGGATCACCGCAGCTCTACAACCTGCTGCGCTCGCTCGACACCTTGGGAACGGTGGTGACGCCGGGGACCAAGTTGATTCTGCGCACCGACGCCGCACCATTCCGCGTGTTGGTTGACGGTCCGCCGAGCCTCGACAACAAATCCGGATCGCAGCCATGAGTTTGGTTCCACGTGGAACAAATGAGTTGAGTAGCCCCTGGATTCAGGCCGGGCGCTTGGCATTTATTGCCCTGTATGCGGTAACGGTGTTGGCGGCATTGGCGTGGGCGTTTTCCAATGTGCGGCAGATCGATCCGCAAAATCGCGCGGTGGTTTTGCATTTCGGCGCGCTGGATCGCATTCAGAATGCCGGGCTGTTATTGGCCTGGCCTCAACCCTTCGAGCAGGTGATTTTGTTGCCAGCGGCAGATCGGGTGATCGAGCGTCGAGTGGACAGTCTGTTGCGCAGTGGTACCGCGATGCAGGCAGATCGCGTGGCCAGTTTTGCCACGCCCATCAGCGATGCCCTCGCAGGCTCCGGCTATCTGTTAACGGGTGATGCCGGTGTGGTGCAACTCGATGTGCGGGTTTTCTACAAAGTCACCGAGCCCTATGCGTTCGTGCTCCAGGGCGAACACGTGTTGCCGGCGCTGGACCGACTGGTAACCCGCAGTGCGGTTGCGCTCACGGCCGCACGGGATCTGGACACTATCCTGGTTGCTCGCCCGGAATTGATCGGCGCCGATAGCCAGGCGGCTGAAAGACGCGAGCGCTTGCGTGGTGATCTGGTGCAGGGCATCAATCAACGGCTGGCCGAACTCACTGCAACCGGGCAAGGCTTGGGGATCGAAGTGGCGCGGGTCGATGTGCAATCGAGTCTGCCCAGTCCTGCGGTGAACGCTTTCAACGCGGTACTGACGGCCAGCCAGCAAGCCGATAAGGCTGTCGCCAATGCGCGCACCGAGGCGGAGAAGCTGACGCAGACCGCCAACGAGCAAGCCGACCGTACGCTGCAAGTGGCCCATGCCCAGGCGAGTGAACGACTGGCCAAGGCGTCGGCTGATACGGCCACCGTGTTAAGCCTGGCCAAGGCACAACAACAAGGTACCGACCCGCAAATGCTGCTGCGGATTTACCGCGAGCGGATGCCGAAAATTCTCGGTCAGGCCGGATCGGTCACGACGATTGATCCCAAAGACGATTCCCGCCTGATCATTCAGGGAGCTGCACAATGACCGCTCAAACCGCCGCCGGGCCGAGCCTGCTGTCTTCGGCCGAACAGCGCCGCGCTGCGCGCCAGTTGACCCTGGCCATGCTCGCATTGGGCCTGCTTGCGCTGGGCCTGATCTGGCGTTGGCTTGCGCCGGAGCAGACTGGCGTCAGTCAGCTGCTGCTGGGTTTTGCGTCACTGCTGGTTGCCGTGCCGGTCATGCGCTCGGCCTGGTACAGCTTGCGATATCCGAGCCTGCACGGCATCACCGATCAATTGATTGCCCTGGCCATGCTGGGTGCCTGGGCCACCGGGGATCTGCTGACGGCGGCGTTGTTGCCGATCATCATGATTTTCGGTCACGTGCTGGAAGAGCGTAGCGTGATCGGTTCCCAGGAAGCGATTCACGCCCTCGGCAAACTGACCCGCAGCCACGCGCGCAAGATTCAGGCGGACGGCTCCATCATTGAAGTCGACAACGGCACACTCAAAGCTGGCGATCTGGTCGAGGTGCGAGCCGGTGACCGAGTGCCGGCGGATGGCCGGGTGTTGTCCGGTCAGGCCAGTCTCGACACTGCTTCCATTACCGGCGAGTCGGTACCGATGGAGGCGGGCGTCGGCATGTCGGTGTTCGGTGGCGCAATTAACCTCGACGGTTTGCTGCGAATCAAAGTGACCCGTACCGGCCATGAGTCGACCCTCGGCAAAGTCATCGCCCTGATGCAAAACGCCGAGCGCTCGAAGCCGCCGATCACTCGTCTGCTGGAGCGTTACGCCGGCAGTTATATGGTGCTGGTCTTGCTGCTGGCCGCTGTGACCTGGTTCATCACCAACAATGCGCAAGCGATGCTCGCGGTGTTGGTGGCGGCCTGCCCTTGTGCGTTAGTGTTGTCGGCACCGGCCACGGCGATTGCCGGAGTGGCAGTGGCGGCGCGTCACGGCATTCTGATCCGCAGCTCCGCGTTCCTTGAAGAGTTGGCGGACCTGACCTCGCTGGTGGTCGACAAAACCGGGACGCTGACATTCGGCACCCTGCGCCTGCAATCCATCGACAGTCCGCTGGTAGATCGCAGCAATGTCCTGAAGCTCGCCGCCAGCCTCGGCTCGGCCAGCAGTCACCCGGTCAGCCGTGCGCTCGCGGGGTTGGTGACCCAGGAGCATTTCCTGCTGCTTTCCGACATTCGTGAACGCCAGGGCCTCGGTGTGGTGGCGATGACCGGGCAGGGCGAAGCGGCACTCGGCCGGCCGGAGTTGTTCGCGCAACTGGGCATCAGTACGACGGCGGTTCCCGATCACGACGGTCCTATTGCCGGGCTGGCGCTCAACGGGGAGTTTCTTGCGTGGCTGTTGCTGGCTGACAGCGTCAAACCCGAGGCGCAGTTTGCCTTGGGTGAGTTGCGTGATCTGGGGTTGGGTCGTCAGTTGTTGCTCACCGGTGACCGGCACAGCGTCGCGCAAACGCTGGCCCGGGATGTCGGGATCAGTGACGTCGAAGCGCAAGCCTTGCCCGAAGACAAACTGAACCGCGTGCTCAAGGAAATCGACAGCGGCTTCCGGCCGATGGTGGTCGGCGATGGTATCAACGACTCCCTGGCCCTCAAGGCTGGTGTGGTGGGGGTGGCCATGGGCGCCGGTGGTGCAGACATCGCCCTGGCATCGGCGGACATCGTGCTGATCGGCAGTGACCTGCGCCGCCTCGGCACCTGCGTGCGCCTGAGTCGTCAGTGCCGCCAGACGTTGCAGGTCAATGTGATCATCGGACTGGGCTGGACCCTGGCGATCGTAGCCTTCGCCGCGTTCGGCTGGCTTGGCGCTGCCGGGGCGATGATTGCGGCGTTGCTGCATAACCTCAGCACCTTGCTGGTGTTGGGCAATGCCGGTCGTTTGCTGCGGTTCCAGGAGCCGTTGCTCAAGCTCAAGGACGAAACCTGAAGGCGAACGCTCTAAACCGGGTAATCACGGGGCTTCAACTTTTTAGAACTGTGCGCCCGGTTCGTAGTCATTGAAGATGAGGGCACATCATTTTTGTGCGTTCGCGGCGGCAGGTGTAGGCATCGCGATTCATTGAAAACGGCTATTGATTCGATAGCCAGCTATTTTTCAAAGATGGTCTACCCTCTGTTTAGACGTCTGAAACAAGGGGGATTCTCCATGCTCGCGCATCTTCCACCGGCCTTACAGAATCTGCAGCTACCGCTTCGCCTGAGACTCTGGGATGGCCATGAATTCAATCTGGGGCCGACACCCAGTGTCACGATTGTGGTCAAGGACCCACAAATGGTCACCCAGTTTACCCATCCAAGCCTGGATGCCCTTGGCGCTGCGTATGTCGAAGGCAAACTGGAACTGGAAGGCTCCATCAGCGATGTGATCCGCGTCTGCGATGAATGGAGCCAGGCGTTGCTGGATGAAAGCGACGACAATCAGCCGGTTCGTAGCGCCCACGACAAAGAGATGGACGCCAAGGCGATTTCCTACCACTACGACCTTTCCAACGCGTTCTATCAGCTGTGGCTCGACAGCGACATGGCGTATTCCTGCGCTTACTTCGAGACGGGCAGCGAAACCCTCGAACAGGCCCAGCAAGCCAAGTTCCGTCACCTGTGCCGCAAGCTGCGCCTGCAGCCCGGTGAATACCTGTTGGATGTGGGTTGCGGATGGGGCGGATTGGCGCGTTTTGCGGCGCGAGAATTTGGCGCGAAAGTGTTCGGTATCACCCTCAGCAAGGAACAGTTGGACCTGGCCCGGGAACGTGTAAAAGCGGAGGGCCTGGAGGACCTGGTCGAACTGCAACTGCTCGACTATCGCGATCTGCCGCAGGATGGCCGTTTCGACAAGGTTGTCAGCGTCGGCATGTTCGAACACGTTGGCCACGCCAATCTGGCCGAGTACTGCAAGACCTTGTTCGGCGCGGTGAAAGAGGGCGGCCTGGTGATGAACCACGGGATCACCGCCAAACACATTGACGGTCGTCCGGTGGGACGTGGTGCCGGAGAATTCATCGAGAAATATGTGTTCCCCAACGGCGAGTTGCCGCACCTGTCGATGATCTCAGCGGAGATCAGTGACGCCGGGCTGGAAATCGTCGATGTCGAGAGTTTGCGCCTGCACTACGCTCGCACGCTCGATCACTGGAGCGAACGCCTGGAAGACAACCTCGAAGCGGCCTCCAGACTCGTACCGGAACAAGTCCTGCGCATCTGGCGGCTGTACCTGGCTGGTTGCGCCTACGCGTTCGCTCGCGGCTGGATCAACCTGCATCAGATTCTCGCGGTGAAGGCCCACGCCGATGGCAGTCATGAACTGCCATGGACCCGTGACGATATCTACCTCTAGAGAATCGGTGAAATCAGCCGGGCGACCCGCATGCCGACCTGCTGCAGGCGGCGGGTCTCCTGGCCTTCTTCTTTGGCGATTTCGTGGGCGTTGGCAAAGTCATCGTTGAGCATCTGTTCCACCTCGGCGGCGAACGCGCGGTCGACGGTCAGCAACATCACTTCGAAATTCAGCCGGAACGAACGGTTGTCCAGGTTGGCGCTGCCGATGGCGCTGATTTCGCTGTCGATCAGCACCACTTTCTGGTGCAGGAACCCGGGTTGGTAACGGAACACCCGCACTCCGGCGCGCACCGCTTCGAAGGCATAGAGGCTGGAGGCGGCATAGACGATTCGATGGTCGGGCCTGGACGGCAACAGCAGGCGCACATCCACACCGCGCAGTACCGCCAGGCGCAAAGCTGCGAATACGGCTTCGTCGGGGATGAAGTACGGGCTGGTAATCCACACCCGTTTCGTCGCCGCATGGATGGCCTCGACAAAGAACAGTGAACAGGTTTCGTAGGCGTCTGCCGGCCCGCTGGCGAGCAACTGGCACAGCACGCCGTCTTCCGGATAAACCTCGGGCAGGATCAGCAGCGGCAGTGCACGAGCCGCCCAGAACCAGTCTTCGGCGAAAGACTCCTGCATGCACGCCACCACCGGCCCGCGCACTTGCACGTGGGTATCGCGCCAAGGGGCCAGGGGTGGTTTCTCGCCCATGTATTCGTCACCGACGTTGTGCCCGCCGACGAAGCCGAGAATGCCGTCCACCACCACGATCTTGCGGTGGTTGCGGAAGTTCACCTGAAAGCGATTGAGCCAGCCACTGCGGGTGGCGAAGGCTTTGACCTCGACCCCGCCATCACGCAAGGCCTGTACGTAGCCGTGGGGCAGGGAGTGACTGCCGATTCGGTCATACAACAGGTAAATCGCCACGCCCTCGGCGGCTTTCTTCAACAGCAGGGTTTGCAGGCGTTGGCCGAGGCGGTCGTCGTGAACGATGAAAAACTGGATCAGCACAGCTTCTTTCGCCTGGCTGATGGCCTCGAAAATGGCCTCGAACGTGTTCTGACCGTTGATCAAGAGACGCATTTGGTTGTTGGCCAGGCAGGGCATGTGTCCGAGCTTGAGCATCGCTCTGAGTGAGGCGTATGCAGAGGAAGCACGGGCGGTGAGCGCTTCTTCTACCCAGGGTCGCCAGTTGAGTTCGGAAACAGCCTTGCGCATTTCTTCGTTGGCCTGCCGCCGGGCCTTGATGTAGCCATCGAAGGTACTGCGGCCGAACATCAGGTACGGGATCAGCGTGAAGTAAGGGATGAAAAACAGCGACAGCGCCCAGGCGATCGAGCCTTGAGCGGTACGGACGGTCAATACGGCATGTATGGCTGCGATCATGCCCAGCGAGTGCAACAGGGCGATGGTATAACCGAAAATATGCGGTCCGAAATAATCCATGGGGGCTGCCTTGCTCCTGAAGATTCAGTGCTTAACAGACCATGTTCCGTGCAGAATGTCGCTAATTAATTGGCCCATGAACCGAAGCGCGCGGCTGACGTCTAACGGCCACTACTGATCAGGAGTTACTCGATGAACGTTCGTCTGCTGGGTTTGGCCATGGCACTGGGTTTGGCACTTCCTGTGGCGGCTCACGCGCAAATGCTGCAACCAGGATTGTGGGAGCTGACTACGAGCAACATGAAGGTCGATGAACAGAATATGCCGGACCTGCAATTGATCCTCGGTCAGCTCCAGAGCCAGATGACCCCTGAGCAGCGTGCACAGCTGGAAAAACAGGGCATCACTATGGGCGGTAAAGGGGTCCGGGCGTGCCTGACCCCGGAGCAAGTCAAGACCGATAACATTCCGCTGACCGATCCGCAGTCGGGCTGCAAGCAGGAAATCACCGACCGCTCCGGCAATCAGTGGAAATTCCGTTTCAGCTGCCCGAGAGCCCAGGGTGCGGGCGTGGCGACATTCCTCAGTGATCGCGAATTCACCACCAAGGTCAACGGGACGTTCAACGCCACCGGCATTCAGCAGAAGGGCAGCCTCGAATCCCGCGCCGTCTGGTTGGGACAGGATTGCGGCACGGTGAAGCCAAGAGCTTAAAAGAGCTTCGCGAGCACAGCTCCCACATTGATTGTGCGTTCTCTGTGGGAGCGAGCCTGCTCGCGAAAGCGTCCGCACAGCTCCCTAAATCCCCGGCCGACTCAACCATTCACACGCCGCCTCGACAGGCATCCGGCCAAAATCTTCCCCCGTGCGGCTGCGCACACTGACAAATCCCCCAGCTTGTTCTTTCTCGCCCACCACCACCAGATACGGCACGGTCTGGCTGTGCTGGCGAATCTTGTAGTGAACTTTTTCGTTACGCAGGTCGGCCCTGGCGCGCACGCCCCGTTGGCGCAAGGATTCGGTCACCGCTTGTGCATAAGTCGCCTGGCGATCATCCATGCTCACAACGACCACGAGGGGTGGAACGCACCACTGTTGCAGTTCCTGATGGCTGGACCAGCAGGTGCCGTAGATCCGTTGTTGTAACGTGCCGTTGATGTGGTCGAGGGTAAACGCCTGCAAGACTTTGGTGGTGGGGACATGCGGTCCATGGCTCTGGTACTCGGTGTCCCCCAGCCGGTACAGCGAGACCTCTTCGCGCGGTTGCCGACGACGGATCGAGTGATTGGTCGCTGCCAGTGATTGCATGCGCGCTTCGATGAGGGGCAGGTCTGCCGCGGTCAGCGGTGGCTCGACGGCAAACTCGTAAAAGAAACCGTCGCCCAATTCCTTGCCCGCACGCATTTGCGCATGCGGGTGGAGTTGCTTGACCGCCATCGCCAGCATCAAGGCACAGGAGCGGCGCAAGATCTCCAGGCCGTCCGGCTCCCGGGGGGTGACAATGCTGACCCGGGCATCCGCCTCGATCATGTATTCACAGTCCACCAGCACACCATTGACTCGGCCCGCTACAGCCGCGCTGGCCAGTTCGGGGCCGATGCTGGCGGCCACCTCGTGCACGGACAGCGGCTGGTCGTACTCAAGCAATGAACCGTCGGATAGGGTGATCTGGATCATGGTCGGCGTACTCAGGTGCTTCTAACGAGCGTTATCGCATAAACCGTAGGGGCAAACCCTGGCAGTTGTCATTAAGACGTTTGTCGCGCCAGGCAAGTTGCCCCGACACGATCGTGGTTCTGACACTGTGCCGAAAGCTGCAGCGGGCGAAGGGTGTCCAGCCGCATTGCGACAGGATCGGTTGCGTGGAAACGGCAACGCCGCCGGGTTCGGGTTTGATCAGCATCAGATCTGCCCAATAGCCTTCTCGAAGATAACCGCGATCGGGAATGGCGAATAGATCGGCGACACGGTGGCTGGTTTTGGCCACCAGTGTAGTGATCGGCGGCATGTCGCCTGAGTCATCGACGTCGTCAGCGCGGATCACGGCGTAGGGACCGACGAACACGTTCTCGCCGATCACCACTTTGCCGCAGATGATCGCCGTCTTGTCGACGTAGGCCGACTCGGCAGTCAGCGGTAAATCTCCGGAAGGGTTCTGGCGGATCATGGCTGGCTCAACGCGTTGTACAGGGTGTTGAGGTTGTACTCGAACAACCCGGTGAAGGTACTGGCCGGACCGCTCGCCGCGAGGGCATTGGAGTACAGCGTGCCGCCGATCTGCGCGCCGCTTTCATCGGCGATTTGCTTGAGCAGGCGGGCGTCCTTGATGTTTTCCATGAACACCGCCTTGACCTTGGCCTGACGAATCTGGGTGATCAGTGCGGCCACTTCGGCGGCTGAAGGTTCGCGCTCGGTGGAGAGACCTTGAGGCAACATGAACTCGATGCCGTAGGCCTGGCCGAGATAAGCGAAGGCGTCATGGGACGTCACGATCTTGCGGTTGCCCGGTGGCAGTGAGCCGAGCTTGGCCTTGGCTTCGGCGAGCAGGGCGTAGATCTGTGTCAGGTACGCCTTACTGTTGCGCTCATAGTCGGCTGTGTTCGCCGGGTCAGCGGCGATCAGCGCCCGACGCATGAAGACGAACTCCTGGAACGGTTGCCAAAGATGCGCGGCAGCGATCATCAGGCCACCTGTGCCTGTGGTTGTTGGCGGATCAGTTCGGTGCTCGGGCCGAATACACAACCGCTTTGTTTGATCAGCAACGTTTGTGGGATGTGTTCGCGGACTGCGGCGAGGTCATGGCACACGACCACCAGTGTCCGGCCTTCGAGGTGCCAATCGTGTATGTGCTTCCAGAGCAATGCCTGGCCGAGTTCATCGAGGGCTGTGTGGGGTTCATCGAGCAGCAGCAAAGACGCGTCTGTCAGGCTCAATCGGGCGAGCAGGGCGCGTTGCAATTCACCGCCGGAGAGGGCCATCAAGGGTCGATCTTCCAGGCCGTTCAGGCACCAGTGATGGAGGACGGTTTTCAGTCGTTGGCTACGAATCTCCGATGACTGTTTGTTGCCCCAGAAACCGGCGGCGACCAATGCCTGAAGACTGATTGGAAATTGCCTGTCCAGGTGTTGTTGCTGGGGCAGGAACGACACACCGCTCTTGAGTGGAACACTCAGTAGCACCTTTCCAGCCAACGGTTTTTGCAAGCCAGCGATGACCTTCAATAGGCTGCTTTTTCCGGAGCCGTTCGCACCGATAATGGCGGTCAGGCTGCCCTTCGACAGTTCGAAGTCCAGCGCGGGTGTGAGTGGCTGCCCCGGTACGCCCAGCGCAAGGCGTGGCAAGCAATCATGCGACCTCCCAGTTGAAACGGCTTTCGGCTACGGCGTCATGGGCGTGCAGGCTTTCGGCGTGGGTGACTCGAATGTGGAAGGCGTTGATGCCTGTGGAGCACTTCAGGGCCAGATTCAAACGGCGTGCGGCATCCTCGCAGAACATCAGGTTCTGACCATTGGCGAGGGCGAAGGCCTGTTCGTCGGCGCGTTTTACCGCTGTTTGAACGGCTGTGCCGAGTGCGGCTTCGGCATCGTTGATGACGGCAATCAGAGGCAACTCATCCAAAAAATCAGCCAGCCGTACGCGCAACTTGGCGCTGCTGCGTTGGCTGTGAGGCGTGGCAACGATGCCGTTCGTGGAGCCGAGCCACGCTAAAACATCGGCGTGTTGCAGTGGCTTGTTGGCGAAATCATCGACGAATTGCTGCTGAATCAGCTGTCGAGAAAGCGCTGCGGAACATGGGCAAGTTGAGGAATAAGGCACATCGATTTTTAGTTCCACGTGGAACATCGCGTTTTTCAAACGTGCTTCGAGGGTGACGGGATAGCTTTTCCAGCCAGCCAGTGGACTGATCAGCGCCGGCCTTTTCAGCAACAAATCGGCGTGAAGGGTTAAGTGAGCACTGTTGGAAAGCCCGTCATGACTCTCAAGAAAACGCTGCAAAACCCGCCGCAATAAAGCAGGAGAAAGGTTTTCCTGCTCCAGCAATTCAAGCGCCAGATAGAGCCGTGACATGTGAATGCCGCGCGCGTTGCCATCGTCGAGGCTCACGCCGGCATCGACCTTTGCATTCAATCGTTGGCCATCAAACAAAACAGGTAGAGCAATGCCGCACATGCCCACCCACTCCAGTGGCAGGGCTTGGCGTGAGGCCTGCGCGGCGATATCCGGCAGAGTCAGCGCATTCATGAGCAGATCCATCGTGGGAGTTGATTTTTAATGTTATATCATAACTATGCAATCGACGATGTCTTTTCATGAGCAGGCTTTCATCATGCACAGACGCCACTTGCTCAGCCTGATTTCACGCCTTTAACGGAAAAACAAAGAGGATTAACAGCCAGTGAACCGGCTGCAGGTGAACCTGGCGCTGCTGCCGCCAGAGCTGGAAAACCGGTTGATGGTGGTCCAGCCGACGCGCTGGTTGTAGCCAACCCAGGCCTCGCCGTCGGAAGCGATACCGGTGAAAAACACAAGCTGGCCGTAGCGGCTGTTGGTCTGCGCCCAATAGCGTTTTCCGGCCGTTTCGAAACCCCGCAGGTAGATGATGCTGCCGGCGGTGTTGACGCTGTAGGCGTTGCCATCCGCATCCACACAGGCCAGCAGGTTGGCGCTACGGGTGCATCTGGCCAGGCTCGGGACCTGGGCCATAGCGTCGGCAGCCACCAGCAGGGAAAGCATGATCAATGCAGGTTTAAGGGCGTTGCGCATGGGCTTTCTCACGAAGGGCGCGGCGTTCAGCATCCTGTCCTTTGCCCTGCCGGGCAAGAGGGGATGGCTTATTTGTGTTGTTACAGTATAACATTATATAAGCCCGACACCGCGACCGGGCATCCCTGTGAGGAATATGCAGATGTCCAATCGACTCCCCGTGACCGTTCTCTCCGGCTTTCTAGGCGCCGGAAAAAGTACACTTCTTAATTACATACTACGTAATCGCGATGGATTGCGAGTTGCAGTCATCGTTAACGATATGAGCGAAATCAACGTCGATGGCACCGAAGTCCAGCGTGATGTCAGCCTAAATCGGGCTGAAGAACGGTTGGTGGAGATGAGTAACGGGTGTATTTGCTGTACGTTACGTGAAGACTTGCTGGAGGAGGTGAGTCAACTCGCCAGGGAGGGTCGCTTCGACTATCTGCTGATCGAGTCCACCGGTATTTCCGAACCGCTGCCGGTGGCGGAAACCTTCACCTTCCGCGATGAAAACGGCCAGAGCCTCAACGACATCGCACGTCTCGACACCATGGTCACGGTGGTCGATGGCATGAACTTCCTGCTCGATTACCAGGCTGCCGAAAGCCTGGCTTCCCGAGGAGAAACACTTGGGGAAGAAGACGAGCGTTCAATTACCGATCTATTGATCGAGCAAGTCGAGTTCGCCGATGTGATTTTGCTCAGCAAGATCGACTTGATCAGCCGCCACCAACGCGAAGAACTGATCGCCATACTTGAACGGCTCAACGCCCGGGCGGAAATCATTCCGATGGCGATGGGCGAAATCCCTTTGAACAAGATTCTCAACACCGGTCGTTTTGACTTCGAAAAGGCTGCCCAGGCACCGGGATGGTTGCAGGAACTGCGCGGCGAACACGTACCGGAGACCGAAGAGTACGGCATCGCTTCCAGTGCTTACCGGGCTCGCCGGCCGTTCCATCCGCAGCGTTTCTTCAACTTCATCGACGGTCCTTGGGACAACGGCAAGCTGCTGCGCTCCAAGGGCTTTTTCTGGCTGGCGAGCAAGCACATGGACGCCGGCAGTTGGTCTCAGGCCGGTGGTTTGATGCGCTATGGTTTTGCCGGGCGCTGGTGGCGTTTCGTACCGAAAAACCAATGGCCGCAGGACGAAGAAAGTACCACCGGGATCATGAAAAACTGGACCGCCGACAGCGGGGATTGTCGCCAGGAACTGGTGTTCATCGGCCAGAACATCGACTTCACGCAACTCACGGCCGAGCTGGACACCTGCCTGCTGACCGATGAGGAAATGGCGCTGGGCGTAGAGGGCTGGCGTTCGCTGCCTGATCCATTCGGCCCTTGGTATGAAGAGGCCGCCTGATCCACTACTGGCGCTTCAAGGCTTGAGCCAGGTGCCCTGGCTCTGGGCCTCGCAGTACGGCTGCAAATACGCCGTGTCGGTGGCAACGCCGTAATAGTGAATATCCTGTCGGTAGGGCATATTGGCGACTTGGGCGTTGCTGCAGATACCAAATGCGCCGCCGGGGCATTGATCGACATACTGCACTTCGACTTTCTGCCCCGCCAGGTTCGGCTGGCAGAAGCCATCGGCAAAGAGCTTTGGCGGGATGTTGCGGTTCTGCTGGCAAAGCTGGACGTCAAGCCGCTCACCCTGGCTGTGAACCACACACGCCTGGGCCAGTGCCTCGCCTGAAACGAGTGCCAGGAGCAACGACAAGCCGATCAACCGCATCCACCACCTCCTCAGAAATCATCAACCATGCTGCAGAATATCCCCACTCATGTCATTGCCGGCCCGTTGGGCGCCGGCAAGACCAGCCTGATCAAGCACCTGCTGGCCCAGCGCCCGGCTGGCGAGCGGTGGGCGGTGTTGATCAACGAGTTTGGCCAGATCGGTCTCGACGCTGCGCTACTGACCCGGGACGCCGATGGTATCGCACTGGGGGAAGTGGCCGGTGGCTGCTTGTGTTGCGTCAACGGTGCGCCGTTTCAGATTGGTCTTGGGCGCTTGTTGCGCAAGGCGCAACCGGATCGGCTGTTCATCGAACCCTCGGGGCTGGGGCATCCGGCGCAGTTGCTCAGGCAATTGAGTGAGGCGCCGTGGCAAGGCGTGTTGGCTGTTCAGCCTTGTGTGCTGGTGTTGGATGCCCAGTTGCTCGCCGCTGGCAAACCGCTGCCGGATGTTCAACAGCAAGCGCTGGGCCATGCGGGATTGCTGCTGTTGAACAAGTCTGAAGGTCTCGACGAAGACAGTCGCCAGCGAATCGCCGGACAATTGCCGCCGCTCCCCCTGTGCTGGACGCAACAGGCGGCTTTACCCTTGAGCGAATTGCCGGGGCTGAATGCCAAGGCGCTGGCAGGTGTGGATAACTTCGCCTTGCCCAAGGGATTGGCGCAGTTGCCGGCGGTCTGGAGCGATCCTGCGTTGCCCATTTGCTTGAGCCAGGAACAGGAAGGAGGCTGGAGCATCGGATGGCGTTGGCACGCAAGCCAGGTGTTTGATGCCGCTCTGGTTGGTCGGTGGCTTGAAAGCCTTGCCTGGAGGCGGGCGAAGCTGGTTATCCACAGCGCCCACGGCTGGGTTTCGGCGAACGCGGTGGATAACTCGGTGCTGCACTGGCAGCCCAGTGAATGGCGGCAGGACTCGCGTATCGAGCTGATTTTCAGTGAGGCGCAGAATGCAGAACGACTGCAGCGTGAGCTGGCAGCGTGCCGCCCCGGATCGTGTTAACGGCTCAAGGCCGCCACTTGGTATGGTCCTGACGCCACTGGCTCAGCTCGATCACTTCCGCGCGAGGTTTCGCCACGTCGACCACTGGTTCGGTTTCGTCGAACGGGACCGGGTAGGGCGCCAGCTCAATCTGTGCACTGTGAGCGCCGAACTGGGTGATGGTGCCGTTGTGCCGGCTTTCACCGGTCACAGTGAATTCGAAGTTGTACACACGGGCCAGGCGTCGCCGACCACTGGCATCCTTGATGAACGCGATTCTTTTCAAGGCCACGTTGCCGTCCAGCAATTCGATCCCGAGTTTGCCGCAATGCTGCTTGACCCGCTCCAGCGCGCGCTCGCGCAAGCCGTGGTTGTGCCATAGCCATGCGCCGGCAGTGGCGAACAGCATCAGCACGAATATATTTCCAAGGGTCAGCATCAACAGGGTGCTCCAACAAGATAGTGTCAGCTTAACTGCGTCGCTGGTCTGTCGTACAGGCTGCGTTTAGTCGCATACTGCGCGGCTAGAATTTCAATCGTTTTACGGAAATCCACCGCATGAAACGTACTCCGCATTTGCTCGCTATCCAGTCCCACGTGGTATTCGGTCACGCCGGCAACAGCGCCGCGGTTTTCCCGATGCAACGGGTCGGGGTGAATGTCTGGCCGCTCAACACCGTGCAGTTCTCCAATCACACCCAGTACGGTCAGTGGGCCGGTGAGGTGCTGGCGCCGCACCAGATCCCCGACCTGGTCGAGGGTATCGCGGCGATTGGCGAGTTGGGTAACTGCGATGCGGTGCTCTCCGGTTACCTCGGCAGTGCGGCCCAGGGTCGGGCGATCCTGACTGGTGTGGCGCGGATCAAGTCGATGAATCCCAAGGCGCTGTACCTGTGTGACCCGGTCATGGGGCATCCGGAGAAGGGCTGCAGTGTTCCGGCGGAGGTCAGTGATTTCCTGTTGGAAGAGGCCGCCGCCGTGGCGGACTTCATGTGTCCGAACCAGCTGGAGCTGGACAGCTTCTCCGGGCGCAAGCCGCAATCGCTGTTCGATTGCCTGGCCATGGCACGTGCATTGTTGGCGCGCGGCCCGAAAGCAGTGCTGGTCAAGCATCTGGACTATCCCGGTAAACCGGCGGAGGTCTTTGAGATGCTGCTGGTGACGGCCGAAGGCAGCTGGCACTTGCAGCGTCCGCTGCTGGCGTTCCCGCGTCAGCCGGTGGGCGTGGGCGATCTGACGTCCGGGCTGTTCCTGGCGCGTGTGTTGTTGGGTGACAGCCTGGTGGCAGCTTTCGAGTTCACGGCGTCGGCGGTGCATGAAGTGCTGCTGGAAACCCAGGCGTGTACCAGCTACGAGTTGGAACTGGTCCGGGCCCAGGACCGGATTGCCCATCCGCGGGTGCGGTTCGAGGCGACCTCGATCAGCCTCTGATCTGGCGTTGACGCCAATCGTCGGATCGCCGCCCGGAGCAAGCCCGCTCCCACAGGTTTTGCTGTGTTGCACAAAGAGTGCTTACAACTTGAATCCCTGTGGGAGCGGCGGTGCGACGATTCGACTTGCCCGCGATGGCGATTGAACGATCGAACACGTCAGACGTCGCCCTTGATCTCCTGATAGCGCTTTTCCGACTCCTGACGAATCTGCCGACGCTGTTGAGCCTGCATATAGCGGCGCTTGTCCTCGCTGTTCTGCGGTTGCAGCGGTGGTACCGATGCAGGTTTACGCTGGTCATCCACCGCGACCATGGTGAAGAAGCAACTGTTGGTGTGGCGCACCGAGCGTTCGCGGATGTTCTCGGTCACCACTTTGATGCCCACCTCCATGGAGGTGTTGCCGGTGTAGTTGACCGAGGCGAGAAAGGTCACCAGTTCGCCGACATGGATCGGCTCACGGAAAATGACCTGATCCACCGACAGGGTCACCACATAGCGGCCGGCATAACGGCTGGCGCAGGCGTAGGCCACTTCGTCGAGGTATTTGAGCAGGGTACCGCCGTGAACATTGCCAGAGAAGTTGGCCATGTCAGGGGTCATCAATACCGTCATCGACAGCTGGGCGTTTCCGGGTTCCATAGCATTCTCACGGGTCAAGGCCAGGTTTGAGGGATGCACCTCTGCGGGTGCCTCAGCGGTTTTTTCAAACCAACAGTTATCGGGACGCCGGGTGCGGAGTCGCCGTCACGCCGGAACGATCTGTTTCCATATATTGCACCGCCTTTCTGTCAGAAGTCGCGGTGTTACCCTGCAAAAAGCCTTGCCTCAAGGGCATTTCCTACGTGCAATTCCGATTTTTGTTCTGCTCGATCAGACTTTTCCTGCTTCCGGGGATCGAGCAATACCATCCAGGGAGTCTCACGCCATGCATGCCATCAGTTTCATTCAGGATCTGGCAGTGATCATGTTGATCGCAGGCGTGGTAACCGTACTCTTCCATCGGCTGAAACAACCGGTAGTGCTGGGCTACATCGTCGCCGGTTTCATCATTGGCCCGCACACTCCGCCATTCGGCCTGATCCACGACGAAGAAACCATCAAGACCCTGGCCGAACTCGGAGTGATATTCCTGATGTTCTGCCTGGGCCTGGAGTTCAGCCTGCGCAAGCTGTTCAAGGTTGGGGCCACGGCATTCATCGCGGCGTTCCTGGAAATCGTGCTGATGATCTGGATCGGCTACGAAATTGGCCGCTGGTTTGACTGGAACACCATGGATTCACTGTTCCTCGGCGCGATCCTGGCGATTTCCTCGACCACCATCATCGTCAAGGCGCTCAATGATCTGAAGTTGAAGAACGAGCGATTTGCCCAGTTGATATTCGGAGTGCTGATCGTCGAAGACATTCTGGGCATCGGCATCATCGCGCTGCTGTCCAGCATAGCGGTCAGCGGTACGGTCAGCTCCGGCGAAGTGTTTTCCACGGTCGGCAAGTTGTCGCTGTTCATGATCGTCGCATTGGTCATCGGCATCCTGATGGTGCCGCGCTTGCTGGCCTACGTGGCCAGATTCGAGAGCAACGAAATGCTGCTGATCACGGTGCTGGGCCTGTGTTTTGGCTTCTGCCTGCTGGTGGTCAAGCTTGAATACAGCATGGTCCTCGGGGCATTCCTGATTGGCGCAATCATGGCTGAATCCCGGCAACTGCTGAAAATTGAACGACTGATTGAACCGGTTCGCGATCTTTTCAGTGCGATTTTCTTTGTGGCCATCGGGCTGATGCTCGATCCGGCGATCCTGCTTCAGTACGCCTGGCCAATCGCCGTCATTACCGTAGCCGTAGTGCTCGGCAAGATGCTGTCCTGTGGCCTTGGTGCATTTATCGCCGGCAATGACGGACGCACCTCGCTGCGTGTCGGGATGGGTCTTTCACAGATTGGCGAATTCTCTTTCATCATCGCGGCACTGGGCATGACGTTGCAGGTTACCAGTAACTTTCTGTACCCCGTGGCTGTGGCGGTTTCGGTGATCACGACCTTGCTGACGCCTTATCTGATTCGTGCGGCTGATCCATTGTCGATCAAGCTTGCCGGCGCCATGCCAGACCGCCTGGGACGGGTGTTGGGGATGTACGGCGAATGGCTGCGTAGCATCCAGCCTCAGGGTGAGGGCGCGTTACTGGCATCCATGATTCGCAGGATTTTGCTGCAGGTTGGAGTCAATCTGGCGCTCGTGATCGCGATCTTCTTCTCGGGGGCGTACTTCGCCGAACGCATGTCGGCTTACCTGCAAGGCTGGATCAGCGATCCGAGCTGGCAAAAGGCGTTGATCTGGGGTGGGGCGCTGCTGTTATCGCTGCCGTTTTTGATTGCGGCGTACCGCAAGCTAAAGGCACTGTCGATGTTGTTGGCGGAAATGGGCGTGAAGCCGGAGATGGCCGGGCGCCACACGCAGCGAGTGCGCCGGGTGATCGCCGAAGTGATCCCGATCCTGTCGCTGCTGGTGATCTTTTTACTGCTGGCAGCCTTGTCGGCCAGTATTCTGCCGACCAACAAGTTGCTGGTACTGATCGCCGTGGTCGCGGCCGCCGTGGCGGCACTGCTGTGGCGCTGGTTCATTCGTGTGCATACGCGGATGCAGGTGGCGTTGCTGGAAACCCTCGACAATCACAAGGAGTCGTCCGGGCATTGACCACCCAGCGGCGTTGACTGGATCAGCTTTCCAGCCAGACGTCCCGCGCCCAGTGCCACACCGACTCCCAGGTTTCTTCGGCGATGAGCTCTTCTTCAGCTTGCCAAAGCACCACGGTGCCGTCTTCTTCGACCAGATAGTAGTCGTCTCCGTCCTGGCAAATCGGAATCATGCTGCGATCGACACCGGCGTCCCAGGCGTTGGCAGCAACGTCGGGCAGGTAGGTGTGGGATTGAGGGTCGGTCACGGTGACCGGTTCCAGGCTGCCGTAGACCACGTCGCTGACGGTCAGCAGAAACTCTCTGAAGACAAACGGAATGTCGATGAACAATTGTTCTTCGATTTCGACCAGCAGGTCTTCGTCAGGCAATTCCAAGGGGACCGGTACCGGTTCGTTGGCTTCACGCAGTTGTTCGATGATTTCTTCCACGTCCGGGATCCTCTTGCTTGTATGGCGCGGTTTATATGGGGCGGTTTATACAGTAGCTTGCTATAGATGCAACCGCGAAATAGAAAACCCCGGCCTGAGCCGGGGTTTTGTTTACAGCAGGTGAAGTTCTGTCCGGAACGTGCCTGCGCGTCGATCATACGGCGTTAAAAACAGGCTCGGCACCTTCCGAATAGAACTACGCGGGATCAGCCGTTCTGGCGGATACCGGCTACCAGCCAAGGCTGGTTTTCGCCCTGTGCACGTTCCATGTTCCAGCTTTCGCTGAAGACTTCACCCTGGTCGAAACGCGAGGTTTTCGACACGCCAGTGAAAGTCAGGGTGGCGATGGTCTTGTCGGCGCGATCGTCCACACCGTCCAGCTGTACATTGAGGTTGTCGATGTAGGTGGACTGGAAACCGTCGCCCAGGTCAGCACGCTCACGCTTGAGGAACTCCAGCATTTGCGGGGTCACGAACTCGGCGATCTTGTCCATTTCGTTGGCGTCCCAGTGCTGTTGCAGGGACTGGAAGTGATTGCGCGCCGCTTCGACGAAGTTTCTTTCATTGAACCAGGCTGGCGCGTTGATCACTGGACGAGTGGCAACAGGCGCTGGCGATCCACCGAAGATCGAACCGCCGGCGGGCTTTTGTTCGAATGCCTCACGTTGCATCGGTGC
Organism: Pseudomonas sp. P4_C4; assembly: GCF_056402055.1. Classification (NCBI taxonomy): domain Bacteria; kingdom Pseudomonadati; phylum Pseudomonadota; class Gammaproteobacteria; order Pseudomonadales; family Pseudomonadaceae; genus Pseudomonas; species Pseudomonas sp. P4_C4. The sequence goes on from NZ_JBFUID010000003.1 coordinate 170,144, forward strand.
GTGGCCGGCCGGAGCGTAGTGCTCTTGCTGCTTGCGACGACGGGCGGCGATAAAGCGGAAGATCAGGAACGCAATGACCGCCATGATCAGGATGTCGAAGATCTGCATGCCCTGGAAGCCGCCACCCATGAACATGGAGGCCAGCAGGCCGCCGGCCGCGATACCGGCCAGAGGGCCGAGCCAGCGCGAAGCGCCACCGGCCTTGGCAGCGGCGCCAGCGGCACCGGCAGCACCAGCGGTCGCCGCAGCGCCGCCCATGCCTGGAGAAGAAGGAGCCATCTGGCTGGTCTGGTGTGTCGGCGCAGCGCCGGCGCTTTTGCCACCACCGAAGCGCTTGGCGGCATTGACGTCGAGACTCATCGTCAGGCCGATGCACAACGCCATGGCGATGCTAAGAAAACGTTTCATAAAGGGAATTCCCATTTGTGGAAGGCACGCGCGCCATGTTGCACAGCTGAAGTGTTACTGGCTAGCGGCAGAGTGTTTCGGGCTTTTGCCTGACAGGTCGTGTTCAGCTTCAGTCAGCGCAATAGGGCCTTTTGACTTTGATATGTCAGATGAGTGGATAAGTTTTGTAGGACGTTCGCCTAGCGCCGTAGGGCCAGCATGACGACACCGGCCGTGATCAGACCGATTCCGCCCCATTGGCGCAGGTCGAGTTTTTCTCCCAGCAGGACAACGCCAAGAACAGCCACCAGCACCACGCTGAGTTTGTCCACTGGGGCAACCAGTGACGCCGGACCGACCTTGAGTGCACGGAAATAACAGATCCACGATGCACCGGTGGCAAGGCCCGACAACAGCAGGAACAGGTAGCTCTTCGCAGAGATCGATCCCAATGACTGATATTGGCCCGTGGCGTACAAAATCAAGGCCAGGCTGACCAATACCACTATCGTACGTAGCAGGGTGGCGAAGTCTGAGTTGACGTTTTCGATGCCGACTTTCGCGAAAATGGCGGTCATTGCCGCGAATGCCGCCGATAACAGGGCCCAGAATGTCCAGGAAGAAAAGAAACCTGTGCCCATCTCATCGCACCTTTAAATTCAGATATCGGCCTGGAGCCTGTCTACAACCTGTGGGAGCGAGCTTGCTCCGGGCGGCGCTCCGACGATGACGGACTGACAGCCAGAAACAATGTCGACTGATCTACCGCTATCGCGAGCAAGCTCGCTCCCACAGAAAAGCTAGATCGCTTCCAGCTTCGCATACCCCAGCATCAACCACTTGCTGCCTTCGCTGAAGTTCACCTGCACCCGGGCCTGAGCACCGGCGCCCTCGAAGTTGAGGATCACGCCGTCACCGAAGATCGAATGGCGCACAGTCTGACCCAGACTGAAGCCGGTTTCCGGAATCTCGCTGCCGCTGAACAGGTTGCTACCACTCATCGACTGGTTGCCACCAAACGGACGGCTGACGCTGTTGGACAGCCGCACCTCCTGAATCAGGCCTTTCGGAACTTCGCGTACGAAACGCGAGACCTTGTTGTAGGTCTCGCTGCCATAAAGGCGTCGGGTTTCGGCATAGGTCATCACCAGGTTCTGCATCGCCCGGGTGATGCCTACGTAGGCCAGACGCCGCTCTTCCTCAAGGCGACCGGGTTCTTCCAGGCTCATCTTGTGCGGGAACAGACCTTCTTCCATGCCCACCAGGAACACATAAGGGAATTCCAGGCCCTTGGCGCTGTGCAGGGTCATCAGTTGAATGCTGTCTTCGTGCTCGTCGGCCTGCGTATCGCCGGCCTCCAGCGACGCGTGACCGAGGAACGCTGCCAATGGCGTCAGGTCTTCGTCTTCTTCGCTGTTTTCGAAGTTGCGCGCGGCGCTGACCAGTTCCTCGAGGTTTTCTACCCGGGCCTGGCCTTTCTCGCCTTTTTCCGCTTCGTGATAGGCGATCAGCCCCGACTGCTCGATGACGGTTTGGGTCATCAGGTGCAGCGGCATTTCCATGCACTTGGCGGCGAGGTTCTCGATCAGCTCGATAAACGCGCCAAGGGCACCGGCCGCACGGCCAGTCAGGCCTTTGTTGGCCACCAGTTGGCGCATTGCTTCCCACATCGATACATCACTGTGGCGCGCATGGTCGCGGATCGCTTCGACGGTTTTTTCGCCGATACCACGGGCCGGCACGTTGATGACCCGTTCCAGCGCGGCGTCGTTGCCCCGTCCTTCGAGCAAGCGCAGGTAGGCCATGGCGTTTTTGATTTCCGCCCGTTCGAAGAAGCGCTGGCCGCCATAAATGCGGTATGGGATGCGCTCGCGCAGCAAAGCTTCTTCCAGAACCCGCGATTGGGCGTTGGAGCGATACAAAATCGCGATATCGCTTCGAGACAAGCCGGTTTTCAGCGCACTTTCGATGGTTTCGACAACGTAGCGGGCTTCGTCATGTTCATTGAACGCGGCGTACAAATTGATCGCTTCGCCTTCGCCGCCATCGGTCCAGAGTTCTTTGCCCAGGCGCCCGGTGTTGTTGGCGATCAAGGCGTTGGCTGCCTTCAGGATACCCGCGGTGGAGCGATAGTTTTGCTCCAGGCGAATGGTTTCGGCGTCCGGGAAGTCTTCGGAATACTGGTAGATGTTCTCGATTTTCGCGCCGCGCCAGCCGTAGATCGACTGGTCATCGTCGCCCACCACCATCAGGCTGTCGCCACCCTTGGCCAGCAGGCGCAACCAGGCGTATTGCACGGCGTTGGTGTCCTGGAACTCGTCCACCAGGATGTGCCGGAAGCGCTTTTGATAGTGAGCGAGCAGGCCTGGGTGATCGCGCCACAGATCGAGGGCGCGCAGCAGCAACTCGGAGAAGTCGATGACGCCCGCACGCAGGCAGGCGGCCTCGTAGGCTTCATAGATGCCGCGCATGGTCGCCAGGAACAGGTCGCCGCTGGCTTGAATGTGTTGCGGGCGCAGACCTTCGTCTTTCTGGCCGTTGATGAACCATTGGGCCTGACGGGCCGGCCAGCGCTGTTCGTCCAGGCCGAGCTCGCGGATCACCCGCTTGACCAGCCGTTGCTGGTCGTCACTGTCGAGAATCTGGAAGGTCTGGCTTAAGCCCGCTTCCTGCCAGTGCGCTCGCAACAAGCGGTGCGCCAGGCCGTGGAAGGTGCCGACCCACATGCCGGCCGGGTTGATACCCATCAGCTGTTCGATGCGCTGGCGCATCTCGGCAGCAGCCTTGTTGGTGAAGGTCACCGACAGGATGGAGTGGGGCGAGGCGTTTTCGACCTGGATCAACCAGGCGATACGGTGCACCAGCACTCGGGTTTTACCGGAACCAGCACCGGCCAGGACCAACTGACGACCCACGGGGGCTGCTACGGCCTGGCGTTGGGCATCGTTGAGGGAGTTCAGCAGAAGGGAGAGATCATCGCGCATCGGGGCATTCTAGGGGGCTGCGGCACACCGGGCAAACACCGCTTTGCTTTAGCCGATGAAAGTTATGCGAAGGACGACCGGTCGGTCATTGGCTGCAGGCGTTGGCGGGGCGTGTCCGTAGCGTTTTCAGGGGTGTCGGCGACCGAAAAAATTTGGCCATTTATTGATCAGCAGCAGTTTGGTCCGGGCAATTGCTTGTGTATGCTCCGAGCAGTTTCGGGCCCATGCTCATCATTATAAGAACAAGAACATCGCCTATGACCCTCAGCTTCGACCTGTCGGGCCCCATTGTGGAGCCCAGGGTTATCCGTAAACAGTACGCCATGGAAATGGCGGTTGAACGCACGCGCCTGTTGTATCAGGGCTCGCTGCTGCCCACGTTGTTCATGCTGATCAATGGCCTGGTCTGCGCCGGTTTGCTCTGGAGTCCGCAGCGCTATTTCCTGGTCAGTGTCTGGCTGGTGTGGTTGTTGTCTTTGGTGGCATTGCGGGTGATTCAGGTTGCGGCCTTCGATTCGGCCATTCCCAACCGTCAGGCCCATCCCATTTGGCGGCGGATGTTTTTGCTGGGCTCCGGTCTAACCGGTCTGACCCTGGCCGGTGCCGGCATCGCCCTGGTTCCCGCCGATAACTTCATTCAGCAAGCCTGGGTCTTCGGCCTCATCGGTGCCGCAGCGCTCTCGGCCAGCGTGGCTTATGCGGTCAGTCTGCCGGCCTTTCTGTCATTCACCTTGCCCTGCCTGTTGCCGGCCATCGCCTATATGTTTTGGGGGGCTGACGAACAGCAGCAAGGTTGGGGCTGGTTCGGGCTGATCCTGCTCGGTGCATTGAGCGTGGTTGCCTGGCAAGTCAATCGATTGATCGATCGGGGCTTGATGCGACGCTTTCAGAATCAGGCACTGATCGAGCATCTGCAGCAGGCGCAAAGCTGCAGTGATCAGCTCAATCAGAAGCTGGCCAGGGAGATAGAACAGCGTCGACGTGCCGAGGATGAATTGCGAGAGATTCAGATCGACCTGGAAAACCGTGTCGCCCAGCGCAGCCTGGAACTGGACGCCGCCAACCAGGCACTGAGCAAGAGTGAGGCGCGTCTGGCGCTGGCATTGAAGGCCAGCGAGTTGGGGTTGTGGGACTGGAATCTGCAAACCGACGAAGTCCATCACACGCAGATTCAGGAATTGTTCGGCCTTGAGCCGGAACAGGTCACAGCAATACTGCGCCATCTCAAGCCGCGTCTTCACCCCGAGGATCTTCCTGCGCTGAAAAGGGCGCTGGTCGAGCATTTGAAGGGCCGCACCGAGGACTATCAAATCGAGTATCGCGTGCGGCATGGCGACGGCCACTGGGTCTGGATCGAGGACCGCGGGCGGGCGGTCGAGCGCGCCAAAAACGGCCGGGTGATTCGCATGGTCGGCACTCGCCGCGACATCAGCGTCAGCAAAGGCCTGGAAGAGCAGCAGCAACTGGCAGCGACCGTGTTCGAGGCGGCCAGCGAAGGGATCGTGATTTTCGATCCGAACTACGCCCTGATCGCGATCAATCAAGCCTTCAGTCGGGTGACCGGCTATGACATCGAGGACATGATCGGGCGCAATGTCATTGAGCTGCCATGCAGTCGCGATGCGCGTCGGCATTACGCCGCAATACATCAGGCGCTGGAACAGCAAGGCAGCTGGCAGGGCGAATTGGTGGAAACCCGCAAGAACGGCGAGATGTATCCGCAATGGCTGCAATTGAATGCCGTGCGCGATACCCGGGGAAATGTCAGTCATATTGTGGGCTTCTTCGCTGATCTCTCAGCCCGCCGGGAATCCGAAGAGCGCATGCGCTATCTGACTCATTACGACGAGCTTACCGGTCTGGCCAACCGCGCGATGTTTCGCGAACGACTCAGCGAGGCTCATCAACGAGTGCGACAGGGCGGTTATCGCAGCCTGGCGTTGCTGCACATCAATCTCGATCGATTCAAGCAACTCAACGACAGCCTGGGGCATGAAGTCGCCGACCAGTTGTTGCAGAAGATGGCCCGGCGGCTAGTGAATGCATTGCCTGAAGCAGACACCATCGCGCGCCTTTCTGGGGATGAGTTTGCCGTGCTGTTCAACTCCTACGGCAACCTTTCGAGCCTGGCCCGGGTGGCGACTCGTCTGGCGAACAAGTTGCGCCTGCCGGTGACCATTGACGGGCATGAGCTGGTGGTCAGCGCGTCGATGGGCATCAGCTTGTTGCCGGACAGTGCCCGGGAAATATCGGCACTGGTCAGTCAGTCGAATATGGCGATGCAGCACGCTAAACACCTGGGTGGCGATAATTTCCAGTTTTACACCGACAGCTTGCAAGCCAGCACGCTGGAGCGTTTACAGCTGGAAAACCACTTGCGAAAAGCCATCGAAGACAAACAACTGAAGGTGTTTTACCAACCGAAACTGTGCCTGGCCACTGGCAGGTTGAATGCCGCCGAAGCCTTGGTGCGCTGGGATCATCCAACCATGGGCCGCGTGCCGCCGGGGGATTTCATCGGCCTGGCTGAAGAAACCGGATTGATCGGCCCGATCGGTGAGTTCGTGCTGCGGCAGGCCTGCTGGCAAGCCTGTGAGTGGCAGCGGCAGGGGCTCGAAGCGATTCGGGTGTCGGTCAATCTGTCGGTGCATCAATTGCGCCAGGGCAAGCTGGTCAGTCTGGTGCGGCAGGTGCTGGAAGAGACCGGGCTGGCACCGCAACTGCTGGAGCTGGAACTCACCGAAAGCCAGTTGCTGGACAGCGTCGAACACATCATCGCAACCTTCCAGCAGTTGCGTGATCTCGGGGTGAAACTGGCCATTGACGATTTTGGCACCGGTTACTCATCCCTGAGCTACCTCAAGCGCATCCCGGTGGATTACGTGAAGATCGACCAGGCCTTTATCCGCGGGTTGGGGGAGGGTACCGAGGATTCGGCGATCACCCGGGCGATCATTGCCATGGCTCATGGCCTGTCGCTGAAGGTCGTGGCGGAAGGGGTGGAGCGGGGAGAACAGCTTGAGTTCCTGAAAGCTGAGCGCTGCGATGAAGTGCAGGGCTATTTGATTAGCCGCCCGGTTGAGGCCGAGACGTTGGCAGGTTTGCTGCACGCGCAAGCTGACGGGGATACGTAAGGCGCTTTTGTCCATTAAAACGCGCACCCGGCGCACCTGGAGAGGCGCCATGGCTGCTACATGAAGCGCGGGCACGTGAAATCGAGGGATTCGGTAACGCATTGAGCAGGCAAAAAGCCAATTCATGTAGTATAACTACAAGCGTGCTACATCCCCGGCACCTGCCAATAACAAAGAGTCCAGCCCCTTGAATCTGCTGCAACACATCGCCCAGTCTCGCCACCTGTTACGCAAGTCGGAGCTCAAGGTCGCCGACCACGTGCTGCTTGATCCTGCGGCCGTGATGCACAGCTCCATGGCCGACCTGGCCCACAGCGTGGGCATCAGCGAGCCGACCATCGTGCGTTTTTGTCGTGCCATCGGTTGTTCCGGCTTTCAGGACCTGAAGCTCAAGCTGGCCCAGAGCCTGGCGGCGGGTGCGAGTTTTGGCCAGTTTGCGATCCACGAAGACGATTCGGTCGCTGACTACAGCCTGAAAATCTTCGACACCACCCTGCATACGCTGATGGAGGTTCGCGAGAAACTTGATCCGCTGGAGTTGCAGCGGGCGGTGACACTGATGTCCCAAGCCCAGCGTGTCGAGTTCTACGGCTTCGGCGCCTCGGGTGCGGTCGCGGCGGATGCCCAGCACAAATTCTTCCGCTTGCTGCTCACCGCCGCGGCGTATTCCGACCCGCACATGCAGGCGATGTCGGCCGTGACGCTGAAGCCGACTGACGTGGCCATCTGCATTTCCCAGTCCGGGCGCTCCAAGGACCTGCTGATCACCGCCAACCTGGTGCGCGAAAGCGGTGCCTCATTGATCACCTTGTGCCCGAGCCAGACACCATTGGCCGAGCTGTCTACGGTCAATCTGGCGATCGATGTGCATGAAGACACTGAAATCTATACGCCGCTGACGTCGCGTATCGCCCACCTGGTGGTGATCGACGTGCTGGCGATGGGCGTGGCCATGGCGCGTGGCCCGAGCCTGGTCAACCACCTCAAGAGCGTCAAACGCAGCCTGCGCAGCTTGCGGTTGTCGCCCAAGTCGGTGAAAGCGCTGGACGATTGAGCCTGGCTTGAAATGGCTGGAAGGTCGTTCCGACCTTATCGCGAGCAAGCTCGCTCCCACAGGTTCTGCGGCGTGCACGATCAAATGTGGGAGCGAGCTTGCTCGCGATGGCGGCCTCGAATACACCGCAATTTTCATCAGTCTGTAACGCCCGAGCCGCCAAACCGTCATCCCCCGCGCCTATCTTGAAACTCCCGTACTCGCCTTGGGAGACTCGAAATGGCCATGCCCTACGAAGAACGCAACAGCGCTGTCAAAACCCGTCGTCAGCAAGAAGATCAGCGCCGCATGGAATTCCGCCGCGCCATCGAAGATCGCTGCGAACGCCGTCAGCTTCTGGCCGAAATTGGCGATTTTCCGGAATTGGAGCTCAATTTCTGGCAGGCATCTCCCTCGACTTCCCGTCGAAACGCTCAACCAGCGCGCTGATCTGAATCCGTTCGCTACGGATAAACGCCAGGAAGGCGTGAGCCACCGGTGACAGGCGTTTCGCCTTGGCCTGCACCAGGCACCAACTGCGAAACAGCGGCAGCTCTTCGACCGGCAGCTCGATCAGTCCACCGGTTGCCAGCTCAAGGCTCAGGGCGTGGCGCGTCAACAACGCAACGCCCAGGCCTGCCAGTACACATTCACGCTGGGCTTCGGCAGACGAGACCTCCTGGGTCTGGTTGAAGTGCACGCGTTTCTCTTTGAAGTATTCTTCGCACGCCAGCCGCGTCCCGGAGCCCGGCTCACGCAGCAGCAGTGTATAGGGCTCGAGATCCTGCAAGCGCAGCGGCCCCATATGACACAGCGGGTGATCCGGTGGCGCCACGGCGACGATCGGGTTGTTCAGGAACGGCAGGAATTCCAGGCCCATGTCCTGAGGCACCATGGACATGATCACCAGGTCGTCGCGGTTGTCCGACAGGCGCCGAATGACCTGACCGCGATTGACCACCGTCAGTTGCAGGTTCACTTCCGGGTGCTGGCGTTTGAATGCGGCAAACAGATGCGGCACGAAGTATTTGGCGCTGGATTCAATCGCCAGTTTCAGTTGCCCCTGCAACGAGCCCTGCATGTCCGACAGCTGCATGTCGAGGTTTTCCAGGCGCCCGAAAATATCCCGACTGGCCCGCTGTAACGCTTCAGCCGCTTCGGTCATGTAGAGTTTTTTGCCGACGTAATCGAACAAAGGCTGGCCAATCAGCTCTTCAAGTTGACGAATCTGTAGGCTGACGGCAGGTTGTGTGAGCGACATTTCCTCGGCCGCGCGGCTATAGGACCGCAAATCACAGACCTCGTTGAAGATCTGCAATTGCCGCAAAGTCATACGCATCAATGACTTACGCATTATCTGGTCACTCTCGTCGCTGGCTGGTGAATCAACTATAAGTCTTTACTTATGCACGACCCAATTTTTATTCATTTTTGTTAATCCCTTGTGGGCGCTAGTGTGGACCTGCGACCAAATTGAAACATTTGGTCACTCGTCGACCTGTTCTAGCAGGTCGTGGGTACCACCGGCTCAAGGGAAACTCCAAGTGATAACAAAGATCCTGATCGCCAACCGTGGTGAGATTGCCGTACGAATCGTACGTGCCTGCGCCGAAATGGGCATTCGCTCGGTCGCGATCTACTCCGACGCCGACCGTCATGCCCTGCACGTAAAGCGTGCAGATGAGGCCCACAGCATTGGTGCCGAACCTCTGGCCGGCTACCTGAACCCGCGCAAGCTGGTGAACCTGGCGGTGGAAACCGGCTGCGATGCGTTGCACCCCGGCTATGGCTTCCTTTCGGAAAACGCCGAGTTGGCGGAGATCTGCGCCGAACGCGGGATCAAATTCATCGGCCCTTCGGCTGAAGTCATTCGCCGTATGGGCGACAAGACCGAAGCTCGCCGCAGCATGATCAAGGCCGGCGTACCGGTGACCCCGGGCACCGAAGGCAACGTGTCGGGCATCGAAGAAGCCCTGACCGAAGGCGATCGCATCGGTTACCCGGTGATGCTCAAGGCCACGTCCGGTGGTGGTGGCCGCGGCATTCGTCGCTGCAACAGCCGTGAAGAACTCGAACAGGCTTTCCCACGGGTCATTTCCGAGGCCACCAAGGCTTTTGGTTCGGCGGAAGTGTTCCTGGAAAAATGCATCGTCAATCCGAAGCACATCGAAGCGCAGATTCTTGGCGACAGCTTCGGCAACGTGGTGCACCTGTTCGAGCGTGACTGCTCGATCCAGCGTCGCAACCAGAAACTGATCGAGATCGCCCCAAGCCCGCAACTGACCCCGGAACAGCGCGCCTACATCGGCGACCTGTCGGTGCGCGCAGCCAAGGCCGTGGGATACGAGAACGCCGGCACCGTGGAGTTCCTGCTCGCCGAGGGCGAGGTGTACTTCATGGAGATGAACACCCGGGTGCAGGTGGAACACACCATCACCGAAGAAATCACCGGCATCGACATTGTCCGTGAGCAGATTCGCATTGCCTCCGGCCTGCCGCTTTCGGTGAAACAGGAAGACATCCAGCACCGCGGTTTCGCGTTGCAGTTCCGGATCAACGCCGAAGACCCGAAGAACAACTTCCTGCCGAGCTTCGGCAAGATCACCCGTTACTACGCCCCCGGTGGCCCTGGCGTGCGCACCGACACGGCAATCTACACCGGCTACACCATCCCGCCGTACTACGACTCGATGTGCCTGAAACTGGTGGTGTGGGCGCTGACCTGGGAAGAGGCGATGGACCGTGGCTTGCGCGCCCTGGACGACATGCGTCTGCAAGGGGTCAAGACCACTGCCGCGTACTACCAGGAAATCCTGCGTAACCCGGAATTCCGTAGCGGCCAGTTCAACACCAGCTTCGTTGAAAGCCACCCTGAACTGACCAACTACTCGATCAAGCGCAAACCCGAAGAGCTGGCCCTGGCCATCGCCGCCGCCATCGCCGCCCACGCAGGCCTGTGAGGAATAGAACAATGAGCAAGAAGATTCATGTAACCGACACCATCCTGCGCGACGCCCACCAATCGCTGCTCGCCACCCGCATGCGCACCGAAGACATGCTGCCGATCTGCGACAAGCTCGACAAAGTCGGCTACTGGTCGCTGGAATGCTGGGGCGGCGCGACGTTCGACGCCTGCGTACGTTTCCTGAAAGAAGACCCGTGGGAGCGTCTGCGCCAGTTGCGCGCCGCGCTGCCTAACACCCGCCTGCAAATGCTGTTGCGCGGCCAGAACCTGCTGGGCTACCGCCACTACAGCGACGACGTGGTCAAAGCCTTCGTCGCCAAGGCTGCGGTCAACGGCATCGACGTGTTCCGTATCTTCGACGCCATGAACGACGTGCGTAACCTGCGCGTGGCCATCGAAGCGGTGAAAGCCGCCGGCAAACACGCCCAGGGCACCATCGCCTACACCACCAGCCCGGTGCACACCATCGAGGCCTTCGTGAACCAGGCCAAGCAAATGGAGGCCATGGGTTGCGACTCGGTGGCGATCAAGGACATGGCCGGACTGCTGACCCCGTACGCCACCGGCGAACTGGTCAAGGCGCTGAAAGCCGAGCAATCGCTGCCAGTGTTCATTCACTCCCACGACACCGCTGGTCTGGCCGCGATGTGCCAAATGAAGGCGATCGAAAACGGTGCCGATCACATCGACACCGCGATCTCCAGCTTCGCCTGGGGCACCAGCCACCCGGGCACCGAGTCGATGGTCGCCGCCCTTAAAGGCAGCGAGTTCGACACCGGCCTGAATCTGGAACTGCTGCAGGAGATCGGTCTGTACTTCTACGCCGTGCGCAAGAAGTACCACCAGTTCGAAAGCGAATTCACCGCCGTCGACACCCGTGTTCAAGTCAACCAGGTACCGGGCGGGATGATTTCCAACCTGGCCAACCAGTTGAAAGAGCAGGGCGCACTCAATCGTATGAGCGAAGTGCTGGCCGAAATCCCGCGCGTTCGTGAAGACCTCGGCTTCCCGCCGCTGGTGACTCCGACTTCGCAGATCGTCGGCACCCAGGCGTTCTTCAACGTGCTGGCCGGCGAGCGCTACAAGACCATCACCAACGAAGTGAAGCTGTACCTGCAAGGCGGCTACGGTAAGGCGCCGGGCACCGTGAACGAACAACTGCGTCGCCAGGCCATCGGCAGCGAAGAAGTGATCGACGTTCGCCCGGCTGACCTGCTCAAGCCGGAGATGGCCAAGCTGCGTGCCGACATCGGCGCACTGGCCAAGTCCGAAGAAGACGTGCTGACCTTCGCCATGTTCCCGGATATCGGTCGCAAGTTCCTCGAAGAGCGTGCTGCGGGCACCCTGACACCCGAAGTGCTGCTGCCGATTCCTGAAGCCGGCGGCGTCGCCTCGGCTGGTGGCGAAGGCGTACCGACCGAGTTCGTCATCGACGTTCACGGCGAAACCTACCGCGTCGACATCACCGGTGTGGGCGTCAAGGCCGAAGGCAAGCGTCACTTCTACCTGTCCATCGACGGCATGCCGGAAGAAGTGGTGTTCGAGCCGCTCAACGAATTCGTCGGCGGCGGCAGCAGCAAGCGCAAGCAAGCCACTGCACCGGGTCACGTCAGCACCACCATGCCGGGCAACATCGTCGACGTGCTGGTCAAGGAGGGCGACACCGTCAAGGCAGGCCAGGCCGTGTTGATCACCGAAGCGATGAAGATGGAAACCGAAGTCCAGGCAGCCATCGCCGGTAAAGTCACCGCCATTCACGTGGCCAAGGGCGACCGGGTGAATCCTGGCGAAATCCTGATCGAGATCGAAGGCTGAGTTAACAGCCGCGATACAACGCTTTATACCTCGGGGGGGCATGTGCTCCCCTTTTTTTGCCCGGCGTTTGATGGTTAGAAGGTCATCCGCCACTGCGCTGTAGCGCCATGGTTTCGGCTGTCGGTGCCCATCTCGCCATTTATGCCAACGCCCAGCGTGTGCTGCGCCGAAAGCCCCAGCTCCAGACCCGCATCCACCATCAGACTGTCGCGGTCCAGCGGCGCACCGGACACGGTTTCTTTACGGCCGCCGGTGATGAGTCGTTGGTGGGTTTCTGTGGCGATCTCCCCGTAGGTATGTTTCCAGCTGGCACTGAACCGTGGCGTCAGTTGCATGCCGTTATCCAGCGTATTGATCTTCGCCAGTCGCAGGCCAAAAGTGCTGTTGAGATTGTTCTGCTCCTGGCCCTCGACCTTTAACGCCGCAGCGCCTCCTTTTTCTGTGAGTCCATCGCGCTGATAACGTTGGTAGCCAAGGCCGGCGAATGGCTCGATGTTGATGTTGGCGCGGCCGAGGTTGTATCCGACTTCGGCAAACGCCTGTTGGGTGTTGGCGTCGTACCTGCCTTTGGGGCGGTCACTGAAGCCATTGAAGTCCACCTGGCGTTGGGTGCTGCCGTCATGATTGCTGTAGCTGGCACCAACACGCAAAGACATGGAGCCGCTCTGGCGCAGGGCATAAGCCCCCAAATGCCAGCTATCGAGGTCGCCGTCGAGGTCACGGCTGTCCAGGCGAGTCTGTGATTTACCCCCCATCATGCCGATGCGCCATTCTTCGTCAAATGCCCAATCCGCTCCCAGAACCAGACCTTGGGTCGAGTACTTCAAGGCGTCGTAGTAGCGATCCAGTGTGCCGCCGTACCCCAATGCCTGTAGCCAGACTCGGCTAGCACTATTGTCGGCCGCTGCCGGGTGCGCAGTTCTCTTTTGGCTGCTCAAACCCGAGGCACTGCCTGACTGGCGCATCGCCGAGAGCATCGCGGCGCTCACGGAGCTGTCACTGTTCAACGTTGCTTTGGCCAGGTTGGCGGTGGTGCCTGCGGCCAGTTGCTCGATGGCGTCAGACGCGTTCTCTGGACTGGGTTGCTCCGGTTGTTGGGCGGATGCAACGTCAGCGCAACCCAGGACAAGTGCAATCGCCAAGGCAAGTTGTGGTGGTCGGTATTTGTGTTGAACAGGCATCGAGTTTGGCCTCTTTGTCAGAAGACCAAACTCTAAAAGGAAGGCCATCGGTACCGATGTCAGGCGGTTCCGGCAGTGGTGCGGGGAGTCTCAGATTGTCATGTAGTAATTGGCTGACTGTTCGACGGAGACAGTTTTTGCCCCTTCGAACTGACGTCTTTTCTTACAAGAAGTCGGGACATGGCCGGCTATCGCGATGCCTGGAAGCACTTTAAGCGCGACACTCCACCAACCCTTTAACCTGCCCCGAAGCCGTCTGATTCTCATCGCTCAGCCACTTCTCGAACCCGGCGCTAATCGCCGGCCATTCCGAGTCCAGAATCGAGTACCACGCGGTGTCCCGATTTTGCCCTTTGACCACCATGTGCTGACGGAACACCCCCTCAAAACTGAAGCCCAGGCGCTCGGCCGCGTATTTGGAGCGGGCGTTGGCGTTGTTGCACTTCCACTCCAGGCGACGGTAGCCCAAGGCAAAGGATTCCTTGGCCAGCAGGTAAACCGCCTCGGTGCTTTTCGGCGAGCGCTGCATCGGTGCGCCGAAGGTGACGTGGCCGATTTCGATGCGGCCCTGGGCCGGGACGATGGACATCAGGCTGAGAATGCCCTGGACCTCGCCGCTGGCGCGGTCGATCACACTGAAGAAATACGGATCGCTGCTGGCCGCGTGGTTGTTCAGCCAGTCGTTGAAGACGCTGCGCTCCGGGAAGGGGCCGTAAGGCAGGTAGTCCCACAGCTTCGGGTCGGCGCCCGGGCCTTGCAGGACTTTGAATAAGTCGTCGACGTGGCGTGCCGGGTCGAGTTTTTCCAGGCGGATGTAACGCCCTTCGATCAGTTGAGTCGTGGGGGCGGGGACGCCTTTCCAGTCGGCGAGTGAAATCGACATGCTGTTCTCCTTGAACCTAGGGGGCTTTCTCAATTAGTTTTCACGCCGCGCCGGGCCTGCTGTTGTGCAGGGCAAGGCGCGAGAAGCGTGGTTTGGTCATTCCAAATAAGCTTCGAGCAACGCAGCC